>NZ_JACFYV010000349.1:0-3941 GCF_016759955.1 Burkholderia sp. KCJ3K979 | reverse complement strand
CATCGGCGCGCCGGTCGGCGGCTCCGCATCGGTCGGCCGCCACACGGCGCGGCCGTCGATCGGGATCGCGACGGGGCCGTCGACGAACGTGTCGCTCGGCCGCATGCCGTCCGCGAACGCGGCGCCATAGACGAACGGCTTGAACGTCGAACCCGGCTGACGCCGTGCCTGTACCACATGATCGAACGGCTCGCTGCCGAAATCGGGGCTGCCGACCCACGCACGGATCGCGCCGTTGCGCGGATCGATCGCGACGAAGCCGGCCTGCACCTGCGTCTTGCGCTCGCACAGCGCCCGCATGAATTCGCGATTCGCGCCGAGCTGCTTCAGCGTTGCCGCATCGGCGAGCCCCGTGTCGCGGACCTGCCGATACTCCGGTGTCTGACGCATGAAGCCGCGGAACAGGTCGTTGCGCAGCCCGCAGCCGGACGGCCCGCGCCATGCGCCGTCGGCGATCGCCTGCAGCCGTTCGATCTGCCGCGTCAGCGCTTGCGTGGCCATGTCCTGCAGCCGTGCATCGAGCGTCGTGCGCACGACGAGGCCGTCCGAGTAGAGATCGTAGTTGTTGCGGTCGGCCCACGCGATCAGCCACTTGCGCAGTTGCACCGCGAAATGCGGCGCGAGACCGGGCTGTGACGTCTGCGGTTCGAAGTCGACGCGCAGCGGCTGGCGCTGCAGTTTCGCGAACTGCTGCGGCGACAGCATGCCCATCTGCGCCATCCGGCCGAGCACGACGTTGCGCCGCTGGACCGCGCGTTCCGGATTCAGCACCGGGTTGTAGTAGCTGTTGCCCTTCAGCATCCCGACGAGCGTCGCGCTTTCCGTGAGGTCGAGCTGGTCCGCCGACTTGCCGAAGTAGGTGCGCGCGGCCATTTCGACGCCGTACGCGTTGTACAGGAACGGCACGGTGTTCAGGTAGGTTTCGAGAATCTCGTCCTTGCTGTACACCGCTTCGATCTTGAACGCGGTGATCAGCTCCTTCACCTTGCGCGTGAGCGTCGGCGCGCGGCCGACTTCGTCGGGATACAGGTTGCGCGCGAGCTGTTGCGTGATCGTCGAGCCGCCCTGCCGGTCGCCGGAGAACGTATGCAGCCCGGCCGCGAGCGTGCGGCGCCAGTCGATGCCGTGATGCGCGTAGAAGCGGTGGTCCTCGGTGGCGATCAGCGCGTCGACCATGTGCGGCGAGATCTGCTTGAGCGGCACCCATTCGCGGTTCACCGGCCGGAATTCGGCGATCAGCTGGCCGTCGGCCGACAGCACGCGCGCGGGGCGGTCGATGCGCGCCTTGCGGATGTCGCCGATGCTCGGCGTGAACGGAACGAACGCGAGCAGGAGCAGCAGGCCCAGCACCGGGATCGCGGCGAGCGTCAGCGCCACGCCGCGCCGGGTCGGATGGCGCAGGCGGTGGAGCATGCCCGCGCCGAGCGCGCGGACGCGCGTGCGGCACGCGGCGGCGAGCGGCGTGACACGGGCGCGGCAACGGAGCCACGCGTCTCGGAGAAACGGCACGAAGCGGTTCAAGGCGGCAGGAGCGCGGAGGGAAGACGCGCGATCCTAGCAAACGGAACCCGCGCGCGGGCCATGGAAACGGCCGTTTACTTGCAGGATTTACAGACGATTACGTTTGTTGCCCGCCGCCAACCTTTTACCGTGCGCGGGGCCGCGATTCCACTGACGAAACCACGTCCGCGAGCCGCTGCGCGGCCGCTTCCATCTGCGCGTGGCCGAACCCGCCGAAGCCGAGCACGAGCCCGGGACGCGCGGTGCCCGGCGCGAACATCGGCGATACCGCACGCACCGCGACACCGGCCTGGGCGGCGCGCGCGACGACGTCGAGATCGTCGATGCCCGCCGCGAGCCACAGCACGACGTGCATCCCCTGGTCGCCCGGCTGTACCCACGCGCGCTCGCGTGGCAGCCGCGCGCCGAGCGTGTCGATCAGCGCCGCGCGCTGTTCCGCGTAGACGCCGCGCACGCGTCGGATGTGGCGATCGAGATGACCTTCGGCGATGAACGCGGCGAGCACGTGCTGGTCGGCGGTCGGCGCGTGGCGGTCCATCAGCACGCGCGCGCCGCAGAACGCGGGCACGAGATCGTCGGGCGCGATCACGTAACCGAGCCGCAGCGACGGAAACAGGATCTTGCTGAAGGTGCCGAGATAGATCACGCGATCAGGCGCGAGGCCCTGCAGCGACGGGAATGGGTAGCCTTCGTAGCGTAGCTCGCTGTCGTAGTCGTCCTCGACGATCCATGCACGCTGTGTGCGCGCCCATGCCAGCAGCGCATTGCGCCGCGCCATGCTCAGCGGCATGCCGAGCGGGTACTGGTGCGACGGCGTGACGAATGCGGCGCGCGCATCGGGCGCGAGCCGGATGCCGGCGTCGACGTCGAGGCCGTCGGCATCGACCGGCACGCGCACCATCGCATCGCGCCGCCCGGTGCTTTCGAGCAGCGCGGTGATGCCGCGATAGGCCGGATTCTCGACCCATGCGCGGTCGTTTGCGCCGAGCAGCACCTGGCTCGCGAGATGCAGCCCCTGCTGCGTGCCGCTCGTGATCACGACCTGGCCGGCATCGCAGCGCACCGAGCGCGACCGGCGCACGTAGTCGGCGATCGCTTCACGCAGCGGCAGCGCGCCTTGCGGATCGGCATAGCCGGACGGCGCGCCGGCGCCGCGGGCGCGCAGGCGGTTGCCGAGCCGGCGCCAGATGTCGTCGGGCGCGGTGAGGCCGAGCGGCACCGAGATCGCGAACGGCATCGCCGGCAGCGGGCTGAATTCGCGGGCAAGCCGCGCGAAGGCGGCGGCGGGTTCGGGCAGGGCGTCGCGCGTCGGGTCCAGGCGCGGCGTGGGCGATTCCGGAGTGTTGCCGGGCGATGGTTCCGCGAGCGCATTCGCGACCCGCGTGCCCGCGCCGCCGCGCGACTCCAGAAAGCCTTCGGCGATGAGCTGCGCGTACGCGTCGACGACGGTGCCGCGCGCCACCTGCAGTGATGCTGCCAGCAGCCGCGTGGAGGGCAACGTGTCGCCGGGCCGCACGTCGCCGCGGCGCACCGCGTCGCGCAGCGCCTGCGCGAGTTGCCGGCTCAGGTCGCCGGCCGCGCGATCGAGCACGCCGAGCGACGGGATTTCGACGATCCGGGCCGTTCTTGCCATGATTCTGGTCTGCTGAAATTGTTTCAAACCGGCTCTACAGGATAAACCAGTTTGAGATCACAATCGAACCATGACGGGCTAGCACCCGCGCCATTTCCCACCCCGCACGACCGTGGAGCCGACATGTACGTCCCCGCCGATTTCAACGAACCCAACCCCGACGCGCTGCGCGAACTGATCGTGCAGCATCCGTTCGGCAGCCTGATCACGCACGGCAAGAGCGGGCTCGACGCGAACCACATTCCGTTCGAACTGATGCCCGGCGACGGCGGGCTCGGCGAACTGCACGCGCACGTCGCGCGGGCGAATCCGGTCTGGCAGGACGTCGCGGACGGCGACGAGGTGCTCGTGATCTTCCGCGCCGGCGACGCATACATCTCGCCGAACTGGTATCCGAGCAAGCACGTCGCGCATCGGCAGGTACCGACGTGGAATTACCGGGTCGTGCATGCGCACGGCCGCATCACGGTGCGCGACGACGAGAAGTTCGTGCGCGGCGTGGTCGCACGGCTGACGCGCACGCACGAAGCATCACAGCCGGTGCCGTGGAAAATGGGCGACGCGCCGCCGGACTACATCGACACGATGCTGCAAGCGATCGTCGGGCTGCAGATCGAGATCACGCGGCTCGTCGGCAAGCGCAAGCTCGGGCAGAACAAGGCCGAGGCCGATATCCGGGGCGCGGGCGAAGGGCTGGTCGCGCAAGGTCATCTCGCGATCGGGGAGGCGATGCTGGCGGAGGCCGACGCGAAGCGCGAATGAGCGCGTGACGCGAGCGAGTATCGAG
>NZ_JACFYV010000348.1:0-4081 GCF_016759955.1 Burkholderia sp. KCJ3K979 | reverse complement strand
GTCTTCGGCGAATGCGAGCCGCTGCGCGGCTTCCTTCGCCGGCTGCCAGTCGGCGTCGCGCGCGCCGCGCTCGACGCTGTCGATCGCGTCGCGGCTCAGCTCGAACGGCACCGTCAGCTCGACGATGGTGCGTACTTCGCGCAACCGTGCGTTCACGAGCTCGCGCGGCGCGGCGACATCGAGCAGGTGCCCGGTGCCGACGGCCGACAGCTCGGGGCCTGCGGGGCCCTCGACGTCGACGACGCGGCGGCCGGCCACCGAGCGCTTGAAGGTGCGCGCCACTTCCTCCTCGATTTGTTCCCAGGCGGCCGACGAGATCGGCGCGAGTTCGCGATGCAGGTTATTCATAGGTCGGGGTTCCTTTCAGCGAGCCGATGTTCAGCGAGCCGTCGCGATGCGGTGCGGCAGGCGCGGACGGCGTGGATTCCGGTTGGGTGGCTTCGGCGGGCGGCGCCGGGCGGTCGGCGAGCGCTTCGAGCAGGTCGGCCGACGGCACGAAGAACAGCGAGCCGGTGACCGCGCGGCTGTAGTCGAGCAGGCGGTCGTAGTTGCCCGGCGGGCGGCCGACGAACATGTTCTCGAGCATCTGCTCGATCGGCGCCGGCGAGCGCGCATAGCCGATGAAATAAGTGCCGAATTCGCCGGCGCCCGGGCGCCCGAACGGCATGTTGTCGCGCAGGATCTTCACTTCCTGGCCGCCTTCGTCGAGCGTGGTCAGCGAGCTGTGCGAGCACGACGGCTTCACGTCCGGCGCGAGCTCGATGTCGGACAATTTGGTGCGGCCGATGATGCGCTCCTGCGTTTCGACCGCGAGCGCGTTCCAGCCGGCCATGTCGTGCAGGTACTTCTGCACGAGCACGTAGCTGCCGCCCGCGAATTCGGCGTCCTCGTCGCCGATCACCGTGAAGTCGACCGCCTCGCGGCCTTCCGGGTTCTCGGTGCCGTCGACGAAGCCGATCATCGCGCGCTGGTCGAAATTGCGGAAGCCGTGCACCTCGTCGACGACCGTGACCGCGTCGCCGAGCGCATTGAGCAATTGCGTCGCCAGTTCGAAGCACAGATCCATCGCTTCGGCGCGGATGTGCAGCAGGATGTCGCCGGGCGTCGCGACCGCGACGCGCTGGCCGGCGCCGAATTCGCGGAACGGATGCAGCGATGCGGGGCGCGGCTCGCCGAACAGCGCATCCCACGCGTCGGAGCCGAAGCCGCACACGCACGTGAGGTTGCCGCCCGGTACGCGCTTGCCGACCGAGCGCACCAGCGCGGCGATGTCGCCGCACCACGAACGGATCGTGTCGGCGTGATCGGCGCCGGGATTGATCGTCGCCACGAGAAAGATCGCGCTGCGCGTGATCGTGCTGTGAACGGCCTGGGAGAGCGGGGGAGGAGTGGTCTGCATCGCGGCCTGCCGGTCAGTCATGTCGGGACGGACGGGCCGCGGTAGCCGCGGCGCGCGAAGGCGAACGGTTGAACTGTGTCATGCGACTGTTCTCTGTGCTTTGTGACATGCGGATGAAGGACGTTGCGCGGGCATCGCGCAACGGGCCGCAGCGGCGGCGGCCGGCCCCCGGGGCGCGAAGGGGAGGCAGGCGGGGTGGCCGCGCGTTCGCCCGGCGCGTAAGGCTGGCCGCACCGCGTAACGTCGTCGAGCATGCAATCTAGCAGCTTCGGCGGGTCTTTGGAACACGTATCGACGATCTGTCATTCGAATGGATCAAACCGGGCCGGGTTTTGTGCGGCGCCCGCTCAGCTGTACTCCTGGCGCCCGCGGCGCTGTGCTCTTGAGCGGGTGTGTCGCGTGCAGTAGATTAGGTTTCGCTCCGCGCGACCACGGCCATCATGATGAACCTTTTGGAAGCGATGCGTATTTTCGGTGCAATCGTCGAGCATGGCGGGCTGTCCGGCGCGGCGTCCGAACTGAGGCTCGACGTCGCGCAGGTCGGCGCGCGGCTCGATGGGCTCGAACGCTATCTCGGCTGCCGGTTGTTGCTGGACCGCTCGGGCGACGCGGTCGCATGCACCGAGGCCGGCGTCGCGTTTTACGCGTGTTGCCGGCGCACGCTGTCCGCGGTCGCGCAGGCGACCGGCGCGAGCGGAGCCGGTGCGTGCGCAACGGTTTCCCGTTCGCCCGTCGCGGGCTTGCCGTTGCCCGAAACCACTCGCTGCAGCGACGGAGCATCGATCGCCGCGCCCACGACACTACACCGGTTAACGCGTTGAATACGTCCACTGCATCCACCGATACGACCGCCGAGCGCATCCGTCGCCGCTTCGGCCATTTCCTTCACGCGGCCGAGCTCGCCGGGCTGGTCGTGATCGGGCTGGCGACCGCGTTCGCGATGGCGCAGGAAGCGTGGAAGGTCGTGCTCGCGGGCGAGGTGTCGCTGACCGACCTGCTGCTGATGTTCCTGTATCTGGAAGTGCTCGCGATGGACCTGCGCTACCTGCGACTCGGCCGGCTGCCGGTGCGGTTTCCGCTGTTCATCGCGATGACGTCGCTCGCGCGCGACCTGATCCTGCGCGGCGCGACGGACAGCCCCGAGCGGATGCTGATGACAACCTTCGGGATCGTGCTGCTCGCGGTCGGCGTGCTGATCCTGAGCTTCGGTCAGCATCGCTTTCCGGCGGACGTCGACGACGTCGAGGACGACGTGCATGTCCGCAAGTAACGCGACCCGGTCGGCATTCGAAGCGAACCCCGGCACGCCGTGCGCGGTGCGGCGGTCTCCCCATCATTCCATCGAGCGAGGTGTCGCATGACCAGGCAATTGATCGTCGCCGTGTTCGGCAGCGTCGAGACGGCCCGCCAGGCCGCGAACGATTTCGAGGCACTGTCGGAGAAGAACGAAGGATTCCACATCGAGAACGGCGTCGTCGTCGAGAAGGACGCGAACGGCAAGCTCGCGGTGCTCGACGCCGAATCGCGGCCGTTCAAGGGCGGCGTGATCGGCGCGATCGCGGGCGGCTTGCTCGGGCTGCTCGCCGGGCCGCTCGGCGTGGTGACCGGCATGGCGGCCGGCGCGGGCGCGGGCATTCTCGCGCAAGCGGCCGGCAATGCGCTGCTCGACGGCACGTTCGTCGAGACGGTCGCGGCGCGGCTCGTGCCGGGCAGCGTCGCGGTCATTCTCGAGGCGAAGGAGGACACGCCGTTCTCGGTCGACAACGTCGTGACGGGATTCGGCGGCAAGGTCTTTCGCCAGACGCTCGACTGAGCCCGCTCTTTTCGAACCGATTCGGGAGAACCGCATGCGCATCGATCAATCGTATCGCCGCTTCGACATCGCGGCGACGCTGTCGCCGCTGCCCGGCAACCGCGCGATCGCGAGCGTCGACGTGACGACCGACGATCCGGGCCGCCTCGCCGATCTCGGCACCGGCCAGTTCCTGCAGATCCGCAAGTGGCTCGAGTCGAACGACGTCGCGTTGCTGACGGTGGTGTTCGACGAGTGCAAGGTCGCGATCGACCACTACGCGGACAACGTCGACGACGCTTGAGTGCGAGCGGACCCGCGCATGGCCGGGCTTCGCTTCGCCGGCGCTTCCTCTGCTACCGCAATACATCATGACGTGCGCCGGACGAACGGCTGCCGTGCGAGCGCGCGCGGCCGCGCCGTCGCGTTCGCATCATCTGTTCACCACGCCGGCCGGATTTGACGTTTCCTCGCCAAACTGTCACTTACATTCGTCGAAATGACGCAGTAGGATGCCGAACCTTGTCTTGATGAGATTCGCATTGCTATCCGCCTTCAATTTCGATAACGGACGAGGTTCCAGCCGGGACACCCGCCCCCGGCGACGGCTATCCGGCTTCGTGCGTCGGCGCGACGGTGCCGCCCATGCGGCGCACGCCGGTTCATCGCTGGCGGGGCGAGGCGGATGAAGCTCTACGAGAAATTTGCGAACGACGTAGAGCGACTCATTCGGCAAGGCGTATATCGACACGGCGACCGTGTGCCGTCGGTGCGGCAGGCGAGCCAGCAGCACCGGATCAGCATCACGACCGTGCTGCATGCGTATCTGCTGCTGGAAAGCCGCGGGCTGCTCGAAAGCCGGCCGCAGTCGGGCTATTTCGTGAACCTGC
>NZ_JACFYV010000347.1:0-4195 GCF_016759955.1 Burkholderia sp. KCJ3K979 | reverse complement strand
CGGTTCGCGCGTGAGCCGCGCGTCGCCTTCCTGCCAGATCCAGTGCGTGTCGATCGCGGTGATCGTGCCGGGCGCGGCCGCCGCCGCATGCGTGAACATCGCGAGCGACACGTCGAAGTGGTTGTTCGAGTGCGAGCCCCACGTGAGCCCCCAGTCGCGGCACAGCTGCGCGAGCCGCACCGAGCCCTGCATCGTCCAGAAATGCGGATCGGCGAGCGGGATGTCGACCGCCTGCAGCCGCACCGCATGATCCATCTGCCGCCAGTCGGTCGCGATCATGTTGGTCGCGGTCGGGATGCCCGTCGCGCGGCGGAATTCGGCCATCACCTCGCGGCCCGAATAGCCGGCTTCCGGCCCGCACGGATCTTCCGCATACGCGAGCAGGTGGCCTTGCCCGCGGCACAGCGCGACGGCCTCGTCGAGCGACCACGCGCCGTTCGGGTCGAGCGTCGCGCGCGCGTCGGGAAAGCGCGCCTTGATCGCCGCGATCGCTTCCATCTCGTCGGCGCCGGCCATCACGCCGCCCTTCAGCTTGAAATCGGCGAAACCGTAGCGCTCGACCGCGGCTTCGGCCTGCCGCGCGATCGCGGCCGGCGTGAGCGCCGCCTCGTTGCGCAGCCGGAACCACGGGGCGCGCGCCTGCGCCTCGTCGCGATACGGCAGATCGGTGCGGCGCCGGTCGCCGATGTAGAACAAATACGCGAGCATCGGCACCGCATCGCGCTGCGGGCCTTCGCCGAGCAGTGCCGCGACCGGCACGTCGAGGTGCTGGCCGAGCAGGTCGAGCAACGCGGCTTCGATCGCGGTGATCACGTTGTCGAGCCGCAGGTTGATCTCGTGCGGCTGGCGCAGCACCGCCGCCTCGCCGGCCGACGTCACTTCGTGGCGGATCGTGCGGCCGGCACCGGCGCCCGCGCCGGACAGCGCCGCGCGCACCGCGTTGAGCGTCGCCTGGTAGCGCCCGATCGACTGGCCGACCACGAGATCCGTCATGCGCTCGAGCGCGTGGCGGATGCCTTCGCCGCCCGGCACTTCGCCGACGCCCGTGTGCCCGCTGCTGTCGTCGAGGATCACGAGGTTGCGCGTGAAGTACGGCGCATGTGCGCCGCACAGGTTGAGCAGCATGCTGTCGCGGCCGGCGACGGGAATCACCTGCATCCGCGTGACGCGCGGGGTGCCGGCACGGCTGGATTCGGACATCGGTTCGCTCCTGGTTCCGGTGGCGTGCGGGCCGCCGGGCGCGCCGGCGCGGCCCGCGCCGTTCATTGAAGCTCGACGCGGCGGATCTCGCCGACGACGAACAGGTAGCAGATCACGGCGACGAGCGCGTGCGCGACGACATAGACGAGCGCGCCGTTGAACGAGCCGCTGCGGTCGACGATATAGCCGATCGCGATCGGCGTCGTGATGCTGGAAAGGTTGCCGCACGTGTTGAGCAGCGCGCCGCTCAGCCCGGCGATCTGGCGCGGCGCGGTGTCGGCGTTGACGGCCCAGCCGAGCGCGCCAAGCCCCTTGCCGAAGAACGACAGCGCCATGAACACCACGACGATCACGTGCGAATCGGTGTAGTTGCAGACGATCATCGACATCGACAGCAGCATGCCGATCACGATCGGCACCTTGCGCGCGACCGACAGCGACCGGCCCTGCCTGAGCAGCGCATCGGACACGATGCCGCCGAGAATCCCGCCGAGGAAGCCGCACACGGCGGGGATCGATGCGACGAGCCCCGCGTTGAGGATCGACATCCCGCGCGCCTGCACCAGATAAACGGGGAACCACGTGATGAAGAAGTAGGTGAGGGCGTTGATGCAGTACTGCGCGACGTACACGCCGACCAGCATCCGGTTTCTCAGCAGCGCCTTCACGTGGCGCAGCGACGGGCCGCCGTCGCGCCCACCGGTCGACTGGTCGATGTTGACGAGCGCACCGCCTTCGGCGAGGTAGTCGAGTTCCGCGCGGTTGATGGTCGGATGGTCCTTCGGGTCGTACATCGTGCGGTTCCACACCAGCACGAACGCGAAGCCGAGCACACCCATCACCGCGAACACCGACTGCCAGCCGAACGCGTGCACGAGCCAGCCCATCAGCGGCGCGAACACGACGGTCGCCGCGTACTGCGCGGCGTTGAAGATCGCCGACGCGGTGCCGCGCTCGGGCGCCGGGAACCACGCGGACACGATCCGGCTGTTGGCCGGGAACGACGGCGCCTCGGCCGCGCCGACCAGGAAGCGCAGCCCGAACAGCAGCGCGAACGCGGCCGCGCCGCCGAAGAAGCCGATCCCGCCTTGCAGCAGCGTGAACAGCGACCAGAAGAAGATGCTGAATGCGTAGACGATGCGCGACCCGAAGCGGTCGAGCAGCCAGCCGCCCGGCAGTTGCGCGATCACGTACGACCAGCCGAACGCGGAAAAGATGAAGCCCATCTGCACGTGGCTCAGGTGCAGCGCGCGGGCGAGGCTCGGGCCGGCGATCGCGATCGCCGCGCGATCCGCGTAGTTGATCGTCGTGACCGCGAACAGCACGGCCAGCACCAGCCAGCGCACGCGGGTGCGCCGGGCCGTTGCCGACGCGGACGCCGGCAGCGCGTGAAGCGGATTCATGACTTGTCTCCTCCGAGGGGCGGAAGGCGCCGTCGTGCGGCAGGCGCGTCGGTGCGCGCGTTGTGTGTGTTGATGCCGCCGGCGGGAGGCCGGGCACCGGACGCCGAGGCAGGCGGGGCGTCCGGGCCATTCTGTCATGTCGAAATTTGCGCTTTCATGCCAATTGCTGACTTGATCGATTCAGCATTTGAATCGATCGGGCGAGATACGCGGTCACGCGTGCGGCTCGATCGTGCTGCCGCCGCCGTGATGGCGCGCCACGTGCTGCGCGAGAAATTCGACGGCGGCGCGCACGCCGGGCAACTGGCCGCGCCGATGCGGCATCAGCAGTGTCGTCGTGACGGTGCCGGCGCACCAGCCGGGCAGCACGCGCACGAGCGCACCGGACGCGAGCGCGGCGCCGGCGATCCAGTCGGGCAGGCACGCGAGGCCGAGGCCGGCCGTCGCGGCCTGTAGCAGCAGCGTCGATTCGTCGGCCTGCAGCCGCAGGCGCGGCGTCACGTCGACGGCATCGCCGCCGCGCTGCAGCCGCCACGGCTGCGGGCCCGGGTGGAGCCCGTCGTGCTGCGCGAGATCGGCCGGCGTGTCCGGCGTGCCGGCCCGCGCGAGATAGGCCGGCGCGGCCACGACGACGATCGGCGACGCCGCGAGCGGCCGTTGCACGAGCGCGGAATCGGGCAGCGGCGCGAAATGGCTGCGTACCGCGATGTCGAAGCCTTCCTGCGCGATGTCGACGAGGCGGTCGCTCGCATGAATCTGCAGCAGCAGCTTCGGGTGCGCGATCGCCAGCGCCGGCAGGCACGGCGCGAGGATGTGCTGCGCGACCGGCACCGAGCTCGTGATCCGCACGACGCCAGCCGGCTCGGCGGCCTGCCGCAGCACCGCGTCGCGCGCGCTGTCGGCCTCGATCACGGCGGCGCGCGCATGCTCGAAGAATTCGGCGCCGACCGGCGTGAGCCGGAAGCTGCGCGACGTGCGATGCACGAGCCGCGCGCCGAGCGTGCGTTCCAGCTCGGCCACGCGCTTGCTGACCGTCGATTTCGGCAGGTCGAGCCGGCGCGCGGCCGCCGACATGCTGCCGGCCTCCACCGCCTGCACGAACAGGTAGAGATCGTTCAGATTCATTTCCAGCGTCCACAGGGAGAAACGACGGGTTTCGATTTTAGCGGCTACTGCGCCATCGTTTGCCATGGGAGCATGATTGCTCGTTCAACTTCTGTGGAATTCCCCGATGTCCCCGATCCTTTTCTACGGTATTCCCGCCGGCTGCTCGTTCGGCTCGATCGTCGCGCTCGAATGGACCGGCCGCCCGTACCGGCTGTCGCGCATCACGATGCCGGGCGCCGTGACGAGCGACGCGTTCCTCGCGCTGAACCCCGTCGCCGAGACGCCGGCGTTCGTCACGGCGAACGGCGACGTGCTGACCGAAAGCATCGCGATCCTCGGCCATATCGGCGCGCAGGCGCTCGACCGCGGCCTCGCGTTTCGGCAGGGCAGCGCGGATTTCGATCAGTTGAACCGGATGCTGGCGTGGCTGAACACGACGTTCTTCAACGCGTTCGAGCAGCGCTTCGAGCTGCCGGTGCGCCTTC
>NZ_JACFYV010000346.1:0-4244 GCF_016759955.1 Burkholderia sp. KCJ3K979 | reverse complement strand
CGAGCATTACAACGAGAAGCATCCCCATAGCGCGTTGAAATACCGCTCGCCTCGCGAGTTCCGGCGCTCGATGGATTCAGCAACCTTAGTGTGATGCTGTGTCCGGTATTACAGGGTCAACTCCACCGGCATCGGCATTACGATCCGGATAGCGGACGGTTCATAAGCAACGATCCGATTGGCCTTACGGGTGGCATCAATCTATTCCAGTACGCAAATAACCCTATTCATTGGACTGATCCGCTCGGACTAGCTCGAACGCCTCATAGCGGGGGATGTGCCGATGCTGCTGCACGCAGCGCGCTTGAATCAGTCATGGGTAAGTCGATCCGTACCAACAAAGAATTCGGCGGATTAGTCTATGAAAAAGGCGGTCAGTACTTCGCGACGATCCCTGTACCTGGCACGGGCAGAACTTTCATCCCTGCGTTGGCGCTGCCACAAATACCGAAGGGTGCAACCATCGTAGGCGACTATCATACGCATGGAGATTATTCGGTGCTGGGGGCGAATGGAGAAATTGTCAGGACATCAGATCCAAGCAGAGATAGTTTCAATAGCGATGATTTCTCAAGGAGAGACAAGGAGATTACTGCTCTTGCCACACTTAAGAACAAGTGTCATCGTTCATATTTAGGTACGCCAAGCGGCAAGATCAAGGTTTATACAGTCATGGGAGGCGCGCGTGAGCTATAGCCAAGAGGATGTTATGGAGTTGGTGACTAAATATCCAAGTGACTACTCGTTCAAAGGTAATTGCTTCAAGATATTTGGTCTGGCCTTGGATGAATTTAAGAAATTATCAAAAGGTCAATGGTCTTTAAATTTTTACAAAGTTTCTATCGACTTTGGAAAAAATGAGAGTTTGGTTGCTGTCTCATTTGTTCCTCTTCCGGCATATGAGGTTAATGGTGTGCCCTTTGAGATTGCGGATCAGGGGGTATATAAGAATGGGCGTGGAGTAACATATGTGTACGAGATTGAAAAAGAAGAGCTTTTGAAAACGGTCTATATGCGTTAACAGAAAAAGGGTTGCTTTGCAGCCCTTTGTTAATTTGGCGACGGCAATCTGGCACTGTGGAAAAAAACCATCGACTCTGTAACGAGCAGTGATCGAACATATTAAAAATTTCGATCGAATGGGTGGAGGTAAAAATGCCTAACAATATAGGTAAAATTCAAACCTCCAACGGAGTCAGACGAAGGCACATTATCTATTTGGAGGGTGAAGGTGAGCGTCGTAAATCTCACGGATCTTGCCGGTGCAGAGTTGTTGCGCCGAGTTTTTAGTTATAGCCCGACGACCGAGGAAATTGATTTATTTGATATTTCTCCGAAGAGAGATGGGAGGGTGCTCGTTGCAAATTTTGATTTAACGGGGCAAATTCCTGATCGGCCGCCTGAGAAGTGGAAGAATTTCAATAAATGTCGAGTGGGAATTTATTGAGCATCAATCGATGGGCTGAGCTTGTCTGGATGGGGGGTGAGAAATATATCAAGTCTCGGTATCGGTAAGCTTTCTGATGGATATGAAGTAAAAATTTCCGGTTAATCGGTGGATGTTGGTTTTCGTTGTCAGTTTGTCTCACTGGTTGGGCCAACTGTATATCTCGACGAAGAGTAGCTTTACTCCGGGAGAAAATTTTCCGGGAGGGTAAAAGTGAAAGGTAGCGAAATTCTTGTCGCGGATGGTCAGATCGAAGCATTCTCTTGCCAGGGGAACAGCCTGGCCGTCTCAGTTAAAACTAACCACGGAGCCTTTGATGTGATCTTCCATAGGGTCCTTGGGATGAAGGCATTTTCGCCGGAGGAGCAGGATTTGTCTCATTTGTCGGAAAGCTCCGCGAGTTCATTTCTCTCGGAAGTATGTATCGCGGTGGAGGAGCCGGTTGGTGGGTTCAGGGAGTTCAGCTTTATTTCGGCCTGGACCGACGAACCATTATTAACGGTCATTGCCGACGACGTTCAGGTTCACAAAATGATGCTGTAGTAAGGGATTGTCTATGCTGCAGCCGTCCTCTGCCGCCGCCGTGCGGAGTGAATTATAGCGAGAATGCGGGCGGAGGCGAAATTCAGCATCCGATAGTCCAAGGTATTTACGGCGCTGTTCCTGAACATCCGCGTTCTCCACTTGCTCATGGTTATTGTGGGGAACTCGATGCGCTTAGTTAAATTGCCGCGGGCAATAATGTCAAGCCAGTTTGGTGCGTTGAAAGATATTGCTCAAGATGCAACATCAACAACTATTCGAAATGATGGGGATCATTTGAAATTCTGCCCCTCTTGTGCTCAAGTGATGCGGAAATTGAGAGTGTGTGACAGAGTGAAGAAATGATTGATCATCGGGAAATAAACGAGATCGAGTCACTTGAGGCGAATGGGCTAGAAAAGAATGTTTCATTCGAAAAATCAGGAATCGTTACGCAAAATTAGAGCCTGGAGATCACATGACCATCGACGGCCAGTATCCACCATGTACATCCTGCAAAGGCAAGATGAAAGCACGTGCTACACAGTCAGGTGCAACGATCCAATATAACTGGCAAGAGGACGGGCAGCAAAAGACGTAGATGGCCAATCCTTCCAAGGGGTGTAAATAGAATGAAATTTGAGTTTGTCGCAAATGACGTGAACTATACGTTCGAGGATGGAATTCATGTCCTTGGGCTAGTTGATAGCGCAAATGAGCCACAGGACTACGTCATCCTGCAGCGGGGGACCGAGTTCGATGAGCAAGATCGGAAGTTGGGTCAGGACACCTATTACGTGGAAGTCTGCGCTGATGGGGTTGCTGGATATGGAGGGGTCAAGTCCGTGTCACTCCATGCGGACACGTTGAAGATCGAACTCGAAGATGGTGCCAAGTGGAGGGAAGATCTGTCGTCGATACAGATCGATGTACAAGCAGCTAAGGACCGCGCGGGTTTGAAGGCATGGCTGTCGGCCATATTCTCCGATACGAGCACCGCAGTCGCGCTTGACTAGACGAGCTAGCGAGGTCGCGTGGCCGGCACGCGATCGCGGCTAGGGGCCGAATTGAACGAAGGCATTAGAGAAGCGGCGAAAGGTGCCGCGGCGGCTGGGCGATGCGGCGGTGTTGTTGTCGCAGCGATCAGATTGGTACGCCGCAGTTGCTGACGGGTGACGCCGGCGACGTCGCGTGGGAGGCGTCGTACAAGGTTCGGGGTGAAGCGTGGGACGTGATTGCGTGGATGTCGAAGCCAACCGCGACCGTGCCGAAGAATCCGTTGCAGTTTCATGCGCAATAAGTCGACGAGGAGAAATTGCAAATGGGGAAGCGTCAATAGGATGAGGTATGGGCAGGATACTGGGTCAATCGCATGGCGCGACCGATGTGATACACATTTCAAGCGATATCGCGGCCGACATGAAAACGGATGCGGGGCGCCTGGAAATGCTCCGTTATGACATCGACTGGCTGGGAGACGGACTCCCCGACATTTCGTACTTCGTCTCGACGGAGGTCGCGAAACAGTTCAGTCTGCCGGAGCCTGGCGATGCGCCGTTTGGACCGGATTTCGAGGAGCAGCATGCGGCTGTCTTCGACAAGCTTGTCCCTGTTTGCGTCAAGTGTTTTGGCGAGTATCAGAGCAGAATGGCCTGACCGGTTTGGGAGCCGATGACGATCCACTACGCGTCCCTCGACGCCGCGTTTCAGGTCCACCCGATCAAGATCGCGGATTGGGGATATATCCTTTGTCGAGAAACGGATCTGACCGCATCGGGTGTCATGTTTTTCGACGATATCGAAGACCCCGAAACCTGTAGGCGTGCTGCATTTTCCGGGAAGCTGGGCAGTTTGATCGTGTTGACCATTCACGGTGCTGCGATGCCAGGTAGTGTCCTGCTTGCGTCCGACCGGCGGATCGGTTCCGCGCCGCGTGGGCGTGGTACGGTGCCTGACGAGTTCGCGCACTGGATCGATGCGTTTGATATTGTTTATTTCGGACAACCGATATAGCCGGCAGAGACTCGTCAAACGGTCGACCCAACCGCGCTTTCGATCGACCTGCAGTGCGCCCCCCTGCGTGCAACGGAAGCCTGCCGATCGCGCTCGCTTGAAATTGGCATAATCACGGCCTGCCGTGAGGTGCTCGTGACCTGCTCCCCGCGTTTAGTACGGTGACGGTGTAGAGTCCGTTCCAGAGAGGAACGGCAATGAAAAAGCGATTCACCGAAGAACAGATCATCGGCATCTTGAAGGAAGCCGAGGCTGGCTTGAA
>NZ_JACFYV010000345.1:0-4323 GCF_016759955.1 Burkholderia sp. KCJ3K979 | reverse complement strand
GGCGGCAGCCTGGCGGCAGGCGGCGCGGTGAATCTGGGCGGCGCCGGCGCGACGTTCGACCTGAGCGGCGCGGCGCTGCCGCAGGCGATCGGCACGCTGTCGGGCGTGGCCGGTTCGACGGTGAACCTCGGCGGCAACGGCCTGACGCTCGGCGGCGCCGGCAGCGGCACGTTCGGCGGCACGATCGCGGGCGCAGGCGGCAGCCTGACGCTGTCGGGCACGGGCACCGAAACGCTGAACGGGGCCAACACGTACACGGGCGGTACGAACCTCGCCGGTGGCGGCACGCTGGTCGCCGGCAATGGTGCGGCACTCGGCACGGGCGCGTTGAACGTCGCCGGCGCCGGCGGCACGCTGGCCGCGAGCATCGCCGGCACGACGCTGAACAACGCGGTGAATCTCGGCGCCGGTTCGTCACTGACGCTCGGCGGCGCGAACGACCTGGGCCTCGGCGGCATCATCGCCGGTGGCGGCAGTCTCGCGCAAACCGGCAGCGGAACGACCGCGCTCACCGGCGCGAACACGTACACGGGCGGCACGACGCTCGGCGCCGGCGGTCTGTCGGTCGGCAGCAATACGGCGCTCGGCACGGGCGCACTCACCGTCACCGGCAGCGGCGGCGCGCTCAGCGCGAGCACGGCGAACCTGCTGCTGGCGAACGCCGTCGATCTGGGCATCGGCTCGACGCTGCATCTCGGCGGCGCGTTCGACTTCGGCCTGAACGGGACGATTTCCGGCGCGGGCGGCGTGGTGCAGTCCGGCGCGGGCACGACCACGCTCGGCGGCGCGAACACCTACGGCGGCGGGACGACGCTGAACAGCGGCGGACTGAGCGTGGGCAGCAATACGGCGCTCGGTTCCGGCGCGTTGAACGTGACCGGCAACGGCACGCTGAACGCCAGCGTGAGCGGCACGACGCTCGGCAACGCGGTGACGCTCGGCGCGGGTGCGACGCTCGGGCTGAACGGCGCGAACGATCTCGGCCTGAGCGGCACGATTTCCGGCGGCGGCGGGCTTGCGCAGACCGGTGCGGGCACCACGACGCTCACCGGCACGAACACCTATGACGGCGGCACCACGTTGAGCGGCGGCGGGCTCATCGCCGGCAACGGCAGCGCGCTGGGCTCCGGCGCGCTGAACGTGACGGGCGCGGGCGGCTCGCTCGGCACGAGCGTGGCCGGCACGACGCTCGGCAATGCGGTGAATCTCGGCGCGGGTTCGACACTGACGGTTGGCGGTGCGAACGATCTCGGGCTGGGCGGCGGGATTTCGGGCAGCGGCGGTCTGTCGGTCAGCGGCCCGTCGACGACGACGCTCACGGGCGTGAACACCTACACCGGCAACACGACGATCGGCGGCGGCAGCACGCTGGCGGTGGGCGCGGGCGGCGGCCTGTCGGCGGGCAGCGCGCTCGACCTGGCGGGCACGGGCGCGACGCTCGACATCAGCGCGGCGACCACGCCGCAGACGAGCGGCATGCTGTCCGGCGTGGCGGGCACGAACGTGAACCTCGGCGGCAACACGCTGACGCTGGCCGGCGCCGGCAACGGCAGCTATGCGGGGACGATCGGCGGCACCGGCGGGCTGACGATGGCCGGTACGGGAACGGAAACGCTGACCGGCACCAACACGTACACCGGCGCGACGACGATCAACAGCGGCACGCTGGCGATCGGCGCGGGCGGAAGCCTGTCAGGCAGCAGCCCGGTGAATCTGGCCGGTGCGGGCGCGACCTTCGACGTCAGCGGCGCGACCACGCCGCAGACCACGGGTACGCTGTCGGGCGTGGCCGGTTCGACGGTGAACCTGGGGGGCAACAACCTGACGCTCGGCGGCACGGGCAGCGGCACGTACGGCGGCACGATCGCGGGCGCGGGCGGCAGCCTCACGTTGTCGGGCACGGGTACCGAAACGCTGACGGGCAACAATACCTACACGGGTGGCACGAATCTCACCGGCGGCGGCACGCTGATCGCGGGCAGCGGCTCGGCGCTCGGCACGGGCGCGCTGAACACGGGCGGCGCAGGCGGCACGCTCGGCACCAGCGTGGCCGGTACGACGCTGACCAACGCGATCAATCTCGGTTCGGGCTCGACATTGACGGTTGGCGGTGCGAACAACCTGGGTCTCGGCGGCGCGATCTCGGGCAGCGGCAACCTCGCGGTGAATGGTCCGTCGACGACGACGCTCACCGGCGCGGGCACGTACACCGGCAACACGACGATCGGCAACGGCAGCACGCTGGCGGTCGGCGCGGGCGGCAGCCTGTCGTCGGGCAGCGCGATCGATCTGGCCGGCGCGGGCGCGACCCTGGACGTGAGCGCGGCCACGTCGCCGCAGACCACGGGCACGCTGTCGGGCGCAGCCGGTTCGGCGGTGAACCTCGGCGGCAACACGCTGACGCTCGGCGGGTCGGGCAACGGCACGTTCGGCGGAACGGTCGGCGGCACGGGCGGCTTGACGCTGTCGGGCACCGGCACGGAAACGTTGACGGGGACCAACACGTACACCGGTGCGACGACGATCAACAGCGGCACGCTGGCGATCGGCGCGGGCGGCAGCCTGTCAGGCAGCAGCCCGGTGAATCTGGCCGGTGCGGGCGCGACCTTCGACGTCAGCGGCGCGACCACGCCGCAGACCACGGGCACGCTGTCGGGCGTCGTCGGTTCGACGGTGAACCTCGGCGGCAACAACCTGACGCTCGGCGGCACGGGCAACGGCACGTACGGCGGCACGATCGCGGGCGCGGGCGGCAGCCTCACGTTGTCGGGCACGGGCACCGAAACGCTGACCGGCAACAACACGTACACGGGCGGCACGACCCTGAGCGGCGGCGGCACGCTGGTGGCGGGCAACGGCTCGGCGCTCGGCACGGGTGCGCTGAACACGAGCGGCGCAGGCGGCACGCTGGCCGCGAGCACGCCCGGCACGACGCTCGGCAACGCGGTGAATCTCGGCGCGGGTTCGACGCTGACGGTTGGCGGTGCGAACAATCTGGGTCTGGGCGGCGCGATCGGCGGCAGCGGCAACCTCGCGGTCAATGGTCCTTCGACGACGACGCTGTCGGGCGCGAACACCTACACCGGCAGCACGACGATCGGCGGCGGCAGCACGCTGGCGGTCGGCGCGGGCGGCAGCCTGTCGTCGGGCAGCGCGATCGACCTGTCGGGCACGGGTGCGACGCTCGACCTGAGCGCGGCGACTTCCGCGCAGACGACCGGCGCGCTGTCCGGCGGCGCGGGCACGAACGTCAACCTGGGCGGCAATACGCTGACGCTCGGCGGCGCGGGCAGCGGCACGTACGGAGGCGTGATCGGCGGCACGGGCGGGTTGACGCTGTCGGGCACCGGCACCGAAACGCTGACGGGTACCAACACCTACACCGGCGCGACGACGATCAACAGCGGCACGCTCGCGATCGGCGGCAACGGCAGCCTGTCGTCGAGCAGCCCGGTCAGCCTGACGGCGGCCGGCGCGACGCTCGACCTGAGCGGCGCCGCGTCGCCGCAATCGACCGGCGCGATCTCGGGTGTGGCCGGCTCGACGGTGAACCTGGGCAACAACAACCTGACGCTCGGCGGGTCGGCCAGCGGTACCTATGCGGGCAACATCGCCGGCACCGGCGGCGTGACGATGTCGGGCACCGGCACGGAAACGCTGACGGGCAGCAATACGTACACGGGCGCCACCACGATCAACAGCGGCACGCTGGCGATCGGCGCGGGCGGCAGCCTGTCGGGGACGACGCCGGTGAGCCTGACGGGTGCGGGCGCAACCTTCGACCTGAGCGGCGCGACCACGCCGCAGACGACCGGCACGCTGTCGGGCGTGGCCGGTTCGACGGTGAACCTGGGCGGCAACAACCTGACGCTCGGCGGGTCGGGTAGCGGTACTTACGACGGCACGATCGCGGGTGCGGGCGGCAGCCTGACGCTCGGCGGCACGGGCACCGAAACGCTGACCGGAGTCAACACGTACACGGGCGGCACGAGCCTGACCGGTGGCGGCACGTTGATCGCGGGCAATGGTTCGGCACTGGGCACGGGCGCGCTGAACACGAGCGGCGCGGGCGGCACGCTCGGCACGAGCGTGGCCGGCACGACGCTCGGCAACGCGGTGAACCTCGGCGCGGGGTCGACGCTGACGGTTGGCGGTGCGAACAATCTCGGCCTGGGCGGCGCGATCTCGGGCAGCGGCAATCTGGCGGTGAACGGCCCGTCGACGACGACGCTCACCGGCGTCGGCACGTACACCGGCAACACGACGATCGGCAACGGCAGCACGCTGGCGGTCGGCGCGGGCGGCAGCCTGTCCGGCGGCAGC
>NZ_JACFYV010000344.1:0-4382 GCF_016759955.1 Burkholderia sp. KCJ3K979 | reverse complement strand
GCTTCGAGCGGCACGGCGCGCGCACGACGCTCGCGCACCGGTTGCACGACGGCCCGCTGCGCGTGCAGCGGCCGCTGTACCCGGAAGGCGACGCGATCTGCCATGCGGTGATCGTCCATCCGCCGGGCGGCGTCGCGGGCGGCGACCGGCTCGACATCGACATCGCGCTCGGCGACGGCACGCACGCGGTACTGACGACGCCCGGCGCGACCAAGTGGTACAAATCGAACGGCCTCGATGCGACGCAGCGCATCGGCATCACGGTCGGCGCGCACGCGAAGCTCGACTGGCTGCCGCAGAACAACCTGTTCTTCGACGCAGCGCACGCGGCGCTCGACTTCACGGTGACGCTCGGCGAAGGGGCAAGCGCGATCGGCTGGGACGCGACGCAGCTCGGCCGGCAGGCGGCCGGCGAAACCTGGTCGGCGGGCCGCATCGCATCGACCTCTGCGCTCGTCGCCGCCGACGGCCGGCCGCTCTGGACCGAGCGCGCGCTGCTCGATGCGCGCGACCCGCTGCGCGGCGCGCTGCAAGGCCTCGCCGGTTTTCCTGCCTACGGCACGCTGTGGGCCGTCGGCGCCGCGTGCGACGCGGCGCTCGCCGAAACGCTCGCCGCGCGGATGCCGTTCGACGACACGCTGCGCGCCGGCGCGACCTGCGTGACACCCGGCGTCGTGCTGGTACGCGCGATGTCGACGTCGATGGAAGCGCTGCAGCGCCACTTCACCGACTGCTGGCTGCAGTTGCGGCCGATCGTGCACAGCGTCGATGCGCGGCCGCTGCGTCTCTGGCAAACCTGACCGCGCACGCATCACGCACCGTTTCGGCGCAACGTCACCCCGCGCGCCGCACGCTCGCCATGCATCACGCACCACGAACGCGCATGAAGGCACGTCGGATGCACATGGCACGCACCTTGCTGCTTACATAAGCGATACACGACGCACGCAAAACAGCGCGGTGCTACGATGATCCGCACCCCTGCCCCGTCGCATGCGCACCGATAAAAATTACGTTTTCCTGAACGTCTGCCTTCATGAAACTGACTCCCCGCGAAAAGGACAAGCTGCTGATCTTCACGGCGGCGCTGCTCGCCGAACGCCGCCGCGCGCGCGGCCTGAAGCTCAACTATCCGGAGGCGGTGGCCTTCATCACCGCGGCGCTGATGGAAGCCGCGCGCGACGGCAAGACGGTGGCCGAAGTGATGCACTACGGCACGACGCTGCTCACGCGCGACGACGTGATGGATGGCGTGCCGGAAATGATTCCCGACATCCAGGTCGAAGCGACCTTCCCCGACGGCACGAAGCTCGTGACCGTCCACCACCCGATTCCGTGAGGCCCCGCATGATCCCCGGCGAAATCCTCACCGACGACGGCGAACACGAACTGAACGCGGGCCGCGCGACGCTCTCGCTCGTCGTCGCGAACACCGGCGATCGCCCGGTGCAGGTCGGCTCGCACTACCACTTCTTCGAAGTCAACGACGCGCTGTCGTTCGACCGCGCGGCCGCGCGCGGCTTCCGGCTCAACATCGCGGCCGGCACGGCCGTGCGCTTCGAGCCGGGCCAGACGCGCACCGTCGAGCTCGTCGCGCTGGCGGGCGAGCGCGCCGTCTACGGTTTTCAGGGCAAGGTGATGGGGCCGCTGTAAGCCGCGCCCCGCTCTTCAGGAACAGCACATGACACTACGCTTGAGCCGCCGCGCGTACGCGGAAATGTTCGGGCCGACGACGGGCGACCGCGTCCGGCTCGCCGATACCGAACTGCTGATCGAGATCGAACGCGACTTCACCACGTACGGCGAGGAAGTGAAGTTCGGCGGCGGGAAGGTGATCCGCGACGGGATGGGCCAGTCGCAGCGCGTGGCCGCCGACGTGCCCGATACCGTCATCACGAACGCGGTGATCCTCGATCACTGGGGCATCGTGAAGGCCGACATCGCGATCAAGCACGGCCGCATCGCCGCGATCGGCAAGGCCGGCAACCCCGACATCCAGCCGGGCGTGACGATCGCGATCGGCGCCGCGACCGAAGTGATCGCCGGCGAAGGGCTGATCGTGACCGCGGGCGGCATCGACACGCACATCCACTTCATCAGCCCGCAGCAGATCGACGAGGCGCTCGCATCGGGCGTCACGACGATGCTCGGCGGCGGCACCGGGCCGGCGACCGGCACCAACGCGACCACCTGCACGCCGGGCCCGTGGCACATGGAGCGCATGCTGCAGGCCGCCGACGGCTGGCCGATCAATCTCGGCTTTCTCGGCAAGGGCAACGCGAGCCTGCCGCAGCCGCTCGTCGAGCAGATCGCGGCCGGCGCGATCGGCCTGAAGCTGCACGAGGACTGGGGCACGACGCCCGCCGCGATCGACAACTGCCTGTCGGTGGCCGATGACACCGACACGCAGGTCGCGATCCACACGGACACGCTGAACGAGGCCGGCTTCGTCGAATCGACGGTCGCCGCGTTCAAGGGCCGCACGATCCACACGTACCACACCGAAGGTGCGGGCGGCGGCCATGCGCCGGACATCCTGAAGGTGTGCGGCGAGATGAACGTGCTGCCGTCGTCGACCAATCCGACGCGCCCGTACACGATCAACACGCTCGACGAGCATCTCGACATGCTGATGGTGTGCCATCACCTCGATCCGTCGATCGCCGAGGATCTCGCGTTCGCCGAATCGCGCATTCGTCGCGAGACGATCGCGGCCGAGGACATCCTGCACGATCTCGGCGCACTGTCGATGCTGTCGTCCGATTCGCAGGCGATGGGCCGCGTCGGCGAAGTGATCATCCGCACCTGGCAGACCGCGCACAAGATGAAGGTGCAGCGCGGCGCGCTGCCGGAGGACACCGCGCGCAACGACAACTTCCGCGCGAAGCGCTACGTCGCGAAGTACACGATCAACCCGGCGCTCACGCACGGCATCGCGCACGAAGTCGGCTCGATCGAGCCCGGCAAGTGGGCCGACCTCGTGCTGTGGGAGCCCGCGTTCTTCGGGATCAAGCCGTCGATGATCCTCAAGGGCGGGATGATCGCGGTCGCGCAGATGGGCGACCCGAACGCGTCGATTCCGACGCCGCAGCCGGTTCACTATCGCGAGATGTTCGCGACCCGCGGCGGGGCGCTCGCGCGCACGTCGCTGACCTTCGTGTCGCAGATGGCGGCCGATGCGGGCATCGCGGAGCGCTACGGCCTCGCGAAGCGGATCGTGCCGGTGCGCAATTGCCGCAACGTGACGAAGGCCGACATGATCCACAACGCATGGCGTCCGTCGATCAGCGTCGATCCGGAAACCTACGACGTGATCGCCGACGGCCAGTTGCTCACCTGCGAACCGGCGACGGTGCTGCCGATGGCGCAGCGCTATTTCCTGTTCTGATCCGGAATCCCCAGTTTCATGCGTACCCTCGACAAACGTATTGCCCCGAACGTGAAACTCGCCGCGTCGCTCGTGGCTCGCGCGCCGACGCTCACGCTCGCCTATGACGCCCGCTGCAAGAGTCGCCTCGCGGCGACGCTCGACACCGGCGAGGACGTCGCGGTGCTGCTGCCGCGCGGCACCGTGCTGCGCGACGGCGACGTGCTCGTCGCCGACGACGGTGCGCTCGTGCGTATCGCGGCGGCCCCCGAAACCGTGCTGCTCGTACGCGCGGCCGACCCGCTCACGCTGATGCGCGCCGCGTACCATCTCGGCAACCGTCACACGCCGGTCGAGATCGGCGACGGCTACCTGAAGCTCGAAGCCGATCCGGTGCTCGCGGACATGCTGCGCCGGCTCGGCACGCAGGTCGACGAAACGCATGCACCGTTCCAGCCGGAAGCCGGTGCGTACGGCGGTGGCCACAAACACGGACACGACGCAACGTTCGCCGAAGACTACGCGCTCGCGCAGCAGGTGTTCGGCGAACACCACGGGCATGCGCATTCGCACGATCACGATCACGATCACGATCACGATCATCAGCATGGTCCCGGCTGCACGCACGGCCACCACGGTCATGACCACCACTGAGCTCGTCGCGCTGCTGCACCTCGCGTCGCCGGCTTTGCCGATCGGCGCGTACAGCTATTCGCAGGGCCTCGAAGCCGCGCTCGACGCGAACCTGATCCGCGACGCCGATTCCGCGCGCGACTGGATCGCGAGCGGCCTGACCGACGTGCTCGCGCACGGCGAACTGCCGTTCCTCGCGCACCAGCTCGCCCGCTGGCAAACACACGACACGCATGCGCTCGCCGCCGAAAATGCCTGGTTCGTCGCGAGCCGGGAATCGGCCGAACTGCGCCGCGAAACCGAACAGATGGGCTGGTCGCTCGCGCAGCTGTGCGCATCGCTCGAATGGGGCGACGCCGCACGCCGCGCGACGCTCGCGTCG
>NZ_JACFYV010000343.1:0-4386 GCF_016759955.1 Burkholderia sp. KCJ3K979 | reverse complement strand
GTCCTGTTCGGCGTGCGGGTCGCAAGACAGCACGACGCGGCCGAAAGGTATCGCGGGACTGCGAATAAGAGAGTGGGCCTGTAGTGACTGTGGTGCCGAGCATGATCGAGATACCAACGCTGCATTGAACATTCTCCGATGCGGACGTGCATCGCCAGGTGTGGGAATCCTCTCCCTTTAGGGAGGGGAGGACGTCAAGCGTCAGGCTCCTTGCACGCCGTTGCGGCGGTTGTCGATCAGGCTGACGAAAATGTCCTCCAGCGAGCTCTGCGTCGTGTGCAGGTCGCGAAAGCCGATGCCGGCCGAGCCGAGCGCGTTGATGAGCTTCGCGATGCTCGCGTCGTCGCGCTGCGAGTCGTACGTATAGACGAGCGCGGCGCCGTCTTCCGCGCGTTCGAGCCCGAACGGCGCGAGCGCGGGCGGCACGTCCGCGAGCGGGTGCTCGAGCTGCACGGTGAGCTGCTTCTTGCCGAGCTTGCGCATCAGTTCGCGCTTTTCCTCGACGAGCACGAGCTCGCCGCCGAGGATGATGCCGATCCGGTCGGCCATCTCCTCGGCTTCCTCGATGTAGTGCGTGGTCAGCAGGATCGTCACGCCGCTTTCGCGCAGCGAATCGACGAGCTTCCACATGTCGCGGCGCAGCTCGACGTCGACGCCGGCCGTCGGCTCGTCGAGGAACAGGATGCGCGGCTCGTGCGACAGCGCCTTCGCGATCATCACGCGGCGCTTCATGCCCCCCGACAGCGTCATCAGCTTGTTGTCGCGCTTGTCCCACAGCGACAGCGCCTTGAGCGTCTTCTCGATGTACGCGGGATCGGGCGCCTTGCCGAACAGGCCGCGGCTGAACGACACGGTCGCCCAGACGGTTTCGAACGCGTCGGTGGTCAGCTCCTGCGGCACGAGGCCGATCATTTCGCGGGCGGCGCGGTATTGATCGCGGATGTCGTGGCCGCCGACCGTCACGCGGCCTTCGGTCGGCGTGACGATGCCGCAGATCGAGCCGATCAGCGTCGTCTTGCCGGCGCCGTTCGGCCCGAGCAGCGCGAAGATCTCGCCGGGGCGGATGTCGAGGGTCACGTGCTTCAGCGCCTGGAAGCCGGACGCGTAAGTCTTGGAAAGGTCGGAGACGGAAAGGATCGGTTGCATGCTCACGGATGGCACGGCCGCCCGGCGCGACGGCGGGCGCCGCGCATGCCCGGCGCCGCCGCCGCTGCGAAGCGGCCGGGACCGGGCACGGCACGGCGAGCGGGCGTCATGTCGAACGGCAGGGTGGTGCGGGATCGCGGGACCGCCATATTAGCAATCGGCAGATCGAAATGCATTCCGATGGAAAGGCCGGGCACTGCCGGTGCCGGATTGGCGTGAATTGCCGAGATATCGCTCAATGATTCGATGCATTATTTGAGCGATGCGAACAATCGGGCGGGTTTCCGGGAATCGGGCCACGCTCACGTTGCCGCCCGAGCGGCTGGCCGACTGTGCTGCCTGCATGCCCTCGCGCCGTACCGGGACGGCGCGCGCGGCGCTCGCGATAATGCGTTCCTTTCACGGCGATACGGAGCGGGGCGCATGTCTTTGATCGATTTCAAATCCGTGGCGGACGCGCAGGCGGCCGCATGGAAATCCACGATCGTCGGCGAAGTCGGCCCGGCGCGGATCAAGGTGCTGCGCATGGATGCGCAGCCGTACGAAGCGGAAGTGCACGACTACAACGAGGGGCTGCTGGTGCTCGACGGCACGCTGATGCTCGAGGTCGAGGCGGAAACGGTGGTGGTGGAAGCCGGCCAGATGTATCTTGCGCACGCCGGCACGCGCCACGCGGTGCTGCCCGGCAGCCACGGCACGCTCGCGATCATCGACGTGTGAAGTTGCGCCGCAGCATGTGCGCAGGCCGCTGAAGCCCGGCTGGCGTGGCTCGGCGCGGATTGGCGGTCGCCGTTCAAACGCGTGTTCCACGGCCCGGGTATTTGTCTGAGCAAATAAAATGAAGGCTGTTTGAAAATCTGTTAAATACCGTATAAACGCTAGGATTGCGCGGGTTCCGTCGTTTGGAACTCTGCATCCATTTACTTGCGCGAATGGTCCGATCATAGTCTCGACAAACGACGCATCACGATAACGAATCAAGCGTACGTATGGAGACCAAATCATGAGACGCCTATCCGAGGGCCCAGCGGGACTGTCGTTTTCCGATTTTTCGCTGAATGCAGGCGCGACACAGGTCGCGTGCCTGCATCGTCACTTCGCCGTGTAGCGGCGACCCAATTCCGTTTCGATCGTTCCGACGGCGCCGTGCCGCATGACGGCGCCGCGGGAGCGCGTTCGTCTGCCGCCGCGGCGTGTGCCGCATGGGCCTGACCGGCCTCGCGGCAGTCCTGCGTGCATCGTCATGCGCCGCGCCTTCGTGCGACGGCGCGATACCAACCGGCGGGCCATGCAGCCCGGCCGGACGAGACTTGTCGTACCTGAAAAGGAGGGGTTGATGATTTGGATTCCTGAATGGCGGAAGGCGATCCTGTCGTGCGCGGTGCTGGCGCTGCCGTTCGTCGCCGGTTGTGGCGGCGGCGACGATCCGGGGCCGATCACCGTACCGCAGTGCTCGGGCAGCGCCTGCGGGCCGAGCGGCGCCGAAACGACGCCGCCCGTCGTGACGAAGCTGTGTCCGGACGCGCTCGACTACACGACGACATATACGGGCGGCGCCGGCAGCGGCGAGTACGTGAAGGTGAAGTTCGACACGACGAAGCTCACCTACCAGATGCAGTTCATCGAATCGTCGGTGCCGACCTCGGCAGGGCAAGTCAACAACACGCGTGCGGGCCTGACGATCAGCGGCGCGTTCCATCATCCGACCACGCTTCCGACCGCCGAGCAGAACCGTTGCGCGTTCGTGCTCGACAGCGGCGCGACGAGCGACGGCGCGTATTCGGTGACGATCAACCGTGCCGATCCGCCGATGCTGTTCGTCGGCAATGGCGTGGTGGGCGGCGGGATTCCGGGGGCGACGATCGCGTTCGCCGGTATCCCGCTGCTGCCGGGCATCACGCTCGGTGTCGTCCCGTCGCGCACCTTCGATTTCTATCCGTTCATCGGCTTCACCGACACCGAAACCGACTTCTCGAAAGTGGCGGGCAACTACAACGAGGTCGGCATCCATCTGTCGCCCATCGGCGGTGATGGGCAGAGCCCGACCGGGGCGGTCGGCTGGGAATCCGACGTCGTCAACTGGAATCAGACGTTGAATGCGGACGGCTCGTGCTCGATCACGCAGGGCAGCGACTACTCGTGTCAGACGACCGGGACGCCGTGGGCGCAGCGCAAGAACGCGGACGGATCGGCGGACAATGTATTCGTGAGCAATCCGGCCGGGGGGCAGGGGTATCCGATCGCGGGGCAGAGCTCGACGCTGATCATCGCACCGAGCCAGGCGAAAGGCATCATGATCGTCGGCAGGCTGAACGGCGTACTCGTGCCGATCGTGATTCGTGTCGGCTACACGCACGTCGATACGGTCAATCTGCTCGCCTCGGTCGCCGATGCCGAAGTCGGCATCTCGATGCTGTCGTCGACGAAGGCGATTGCCGCGAACTCCCTGAAGGGCGGATACATCGGCGCGACCAGTGCCTCCGCGTGCGGCATCGTGACATCCAGCGGCCAGGGGAACAAGTTGGCGTCGGCGGGGCCGAGCTTCAACCCGAACGTGCCGCACCCCGACCTGCCCGGCATCTTCGCCAACAACGCGTTCTATTCGGTCGCCGGCAGTTGCAACGACGGCACCGCCGTGTCGACGCTGGCGGCGAACTACACGTCCACGCTGTTCCAGGGCAGTACCGCGGCATTCATCGATCCGCAGACGTCGTCGGTCACCTCGCAGTTCGCGCTGGACTATACGCAGGCCACGCCCGGCAAGATCAGGGTGACGGCCGCGCAGGACTTCAACGCGAAGGGCGCGAACGGCAACGCGGCGATCTTCGGCAAGGGCGACACGGGCTGGCTCGTGACGGCCGGCAACGTCTACGCGATGGTCGTCAACGACAACAAGGTCAACCCGTTCTTCACGATCGGCGCGTTCGTCCAGTAACCCCGTATCGAACACGTCACACCGGCGGCGCACGCGTCGCCGCCGGCGAATCGAATTTCAAGAGGATTCCTATGAATTTGAAACAATGGATGGCGGCGTCGCTCGCGCCCGTGCTGGCCGCGTGCGGCGGAGACGGCGACCCGCCGCCCGCGCCGGTGGTCCGGCTGTGCCCGCAGACGATCGACTACAACACGGTGTTCATCGGCGGGTCGGGGTCGGGCGAGCTCGTGAAGGTGCAGCTCGACACGACGAAGATGACGTACCGGATGACCTACCTCGCGTCGCCGGTGCCCGCCACCACGGGT
>NZ_JACFYV010000342.1:0-4389 GCF_016759955.1 Burkholderia sp. KCJ3K979 | reverse complement strand
TGTTCGTCGCGTCCGGCGCATCGATCTCGCAGGCCGGCCCCGGTGGCGCGATGCTCGCGTACATGCTGATCGGCCTGATGGTCTATTTCCTGATGACGAGCCTCGGCGAAATGGCCGCGTTCATGCCGGTGTCGGGCTCGTTCGCGACCTACGGCGCCAAATACGTGGACGAAGGCTTCGGCTTCGCGCTCGGCTGGAACTACTGGTACAGCTGGGCCGTGACGCTGGCGGTGGAGCTCGTCGCCGCGCAGCTCGTGATGCACTACTGGTTCCCGCATGTGCCGGGCGTCTGGTGGAGCGCGCTGTTCCTCACGCTGATCTTCGCGCTCAACGCGCTGTCGGTGCGCGGCTTCGGCGAGGCCGAATACTGGTTCGCGCTGATCAAGGTACTCACCGTGCTCGCGTTCGTCGGCGTCGGCCTGCTGATGATCTTCGGGATCATGCAGGGCGGCCCGAGCGCCGGCTGGGGCAACTTCACGATCGGCGACGCGCCGTTCGTCGGCGGCTGGGCAACGATGCTCGGCGTTGCGATGATCGCGGGCTTCTCGTTCCAGGGCACCGAAATGATCGGCGTCGCGGCCGGCGAATCGGAGAACCCGCGCACGACGATTCCGCGTGCGGTGAGCCAGATCTTCTGGCGCATCCTGCTGTTCTACGTGTTCGCGATCTTCGTGATCGGCGTGCTGGTTCCATACACCGATCCGAGCCTGCTGAAGAGCGACGTGACCGATATCGGCGTGAGCCCGTTCACGCTGGTGTTCCGGCACGCGGGTCTGGCCTTTGCCGCCGGCGTGATGAATGCCGTGATCCTGACGGCCGTGCTGTCGGCCGGCAACTCGGGCATGTATGCGTCGACGCGGATGCTCTACAACCTCGCGGTCGAAGGCCGCGCGCCGAAGCTGTTCGCGAAGCTGTCGCCGGGCGGCGTGCCGCGCAACGCGCTGTATGCGACCACCGCCGTCGGCGCGCTGTGCTTCCTCACGTCGCTGTACGGCGACAAGACGGTCTACCTGTGGCTGCTGAACACGTCGGGCATGGCCGGCTTCATCACGTGGCTCGGCATCGCGGTCAGCCACTACCGGTTCCGCAAGGGTTTCCTGAAGCAGGGCTACCAGCTCGAGCAGCTGCCGTACCGGTCGAAGTGGTTCCCGTTCGGCCCGCTGTTCGCGTTCGCGCTGTGCGCGGTCGTCGCGCTCGGCCAGGACTACCAGGCGTTCCTCGCCGACAAGATCGACTGGACCGGCGTCGCCGCGACCTACATCGGCCTGCCGTTCTTCGTCGCGATCTGGGTCGGCTACGCGCTCGTGCGCAAATGCCGGCTGGTGCGCTACGAGGACATGGAAATCGCGCCGTGGATCGAACGCAACGCGACGCATGAGGCTACCGACAAGGCCAACGCCGGCTATCCGGCCTATGTCGCCCGTCCGGTCAACCCGACGCCGGGCGCCTGACGCCCGGTAACGCGGCGGCCGCCGCGCTGAAGCTCCCATTCGACGCGGCGCGCGCGTTCAGGCAAGATCGACGCGCGCCGCCTGTTTTTCCGCCGTCACGAGTCACCAACACGCATGCAGAACTTCTACGAAGCCACCGTTACCCGCCAGCCCTACCCGCAACTGACCGGCACGATCGATACCCAGGTCTGCATCGTCGGCGGCGGCCTCGCCGGCCTGTGCACGGCGCTCGGCCTCGTCGAGCGCGGCGTGACGGACGTCGTCGTGCTCGACAGCGAACGGGTCGGCTTCGGCGCGTCGGGCCGCAACGGCGGCTTCGTGTTCGGCGGCTACAGCCTCGACAACGCCGACCTGCTGCGCACGCTCGGCCGCGACGAAGGGCGTCGGCTGTACCGGCTCACCGTCGACGCGGTCGACCTGATCCGCGCGCGCATCGCCCGCTACGGGATCGATTGCGACATCGTCGACCAGGGCGTGATGCTCGCGAACTGGTTCGACGATCCGTCGCGGCTCGACAGCGTACGCACGCTGATGAAGAACGAACTCGGCGTCGAATGGGAACCCGTCCCGACCGGCGCGCTGCGCGAGCGGCTGAAAACACAGCGCTATTACGGCGGCCTGTTCGAGCCGAACGCGTTCCATTTCCATCCGCTGAAGTACGTGCTCGGTGTCGCGGCGGCCGCGTCGCGCGGCGGCGCACGCGTGTACGAGCGCTCGGCCGCGCTCGGCATCGCGCGCGACGGCGCCGGCTACGTGGTGCGCACGGCGCAGGGCGCGGTACGCGCGAAGGACGTCGTGTTCGCCGGCGGCGGCTATGCGCGCGGCGTGTCGCCGCGCATCGAGCGCGCGGTGCTGCCGATCGCGACCTACGTGATTGCGACCGAACCGCTCGGCACGCGCCTGCCCGACGCGATCGACGCGCCGTACGCGATCTACGACACGCGTTTCGCGTTCGACTACTACCGTCCGCTGAAGGACACGCGGATCCTGTGGGGCGGCCGGATCTCCGTGCTCGACCGCGGCCCCGACGCGATCGCGCGCCTGCTGCGCCGCGACCTGCTGCGCGTGTATCCGCAACTGGAAGGCGTGAAGGTCGACTACGCGTGGGGCGGGTTGATGAGCTACGCGCGGCACAAGATGCCGCAGATCGGCCGCGACGCGGACGGCGTATGGCATGCGATCGCGTTCGGCGGCCACGGGATGGCGCCGACCACGGTGGCCGGCGAGGCGCTCGCCGCCGCGCTGGCCGAAGGCCGGCCGGTGCCGGACGGCTTCGCCGCGTTCGGACTCACGCGCACGTTCGGGCTGGCCGGCCTTGCCGCCGCGCAACTCGCGTACACGGCGTACCAGGCCCGCGACGCGCTCGCGTCCTGCCGCCGCTGAGCGCCCGCGACGGCCGAAACGACCGCGCCGACGGCCTTGCCGATTAGAGCGGAAGGTCGGCCGGGCGGGCATTTCCCACATGCTAGAATGCCTTTTCCACGCCGCCGCGAACCACAACAAAGTCACATGAAAGCAGGAAGCAAGGCCGCCACGTCCGACCCCCGCGCGCTTGCGTCCGATGCGCGGCGTAAATACGATCCCGAGCAAACCAAGCGCAACATCCTCGATGTCGCCACGCAGGAATTCTCCGCGATGGGCCTCGCCGGTGCGCGCGTCGACGCGATCGCCGAGCGCACGAACACGACGAAGCGGATGCTCTATTACTACTTCGAAAGCAAGGAAGGCCTGTACGAGGCCGTGCTGGAGAAGGTGTACGGCGACATCCGCGCGCTCGAGCAGGAGCTGCACGTCGGCGACATGGAGCCGCGCGAAGGCATGCGCCGCCTCGTCGAATTCACGTTCGACTATCACGACAAGCATCGCGACTTCGTGCGCCTCGTGTCGATCGAGAACATCCACGGCGCGAAGTATGTCGAACAGCTGAAGTCGTTCAAGAACCGCAACGTCAGCATCATCAAGACGCTCGAGGAACTGGTCGAGCGCGGGGCGGCCAGCGGCGTGTTCCGCAAGGACATCGATGCATTCGACCTGCACCTGCTGATCAGCTCGTTCTGCTTCCACCGCGTGGCGAACCGCTACACGTTCGGCGCTGCATTCGGCCGCGATCCGTCGGCACCGCGCCTGCGCGCTCGGCATCGCGACACGATCGCCGACGCAGTGCTCCGCTACGTCGCCGCGTAAGCGGCGGCAGTCGCCGACCGGGGCACGTGATATCCGCGCCCCCTCCAACTTCAGCCCTTCATCGCCTCAGTCCGTCGGCGCGACCGACGCCAGCGCGATCCGCGCCTTCTCTTCCGGGCTGCCCGCCACGTAATACTTCTTCGCCCAGCTCGAATCGGGCGCAAGCGCGAGCCGCGCATGCGCGCCCGCATCCGTACCCGTACCCGTGCCGTGCTGCCGTTTCGCGTTGATCGCCAGCGCCCGTGCGCGATAGTGCTCGTAAAGCCGCAGGAATTCCGCGAGATAGATCGCCGCGATCCGCTTGTCGCGGATCTCGAGCAGGTTCTCGTCGTTGTACTGCTCGGAATTGCGGCTCATGTTCGCCGAACCCGTATAGACGACCGGATTCGCGCCTTCCGCGTCGATCACGATGAACTTGTGATGGATCACGACGGGCGGAAAGGCCGGCGCCGGTTCGCCCGGAAAGAGTCGCAACTCCGGCTCGAAGCCTTGCGGCACGGTGGCCGGCGAAAAATACGACGCGTCGATCACGTCGTGGTTGTCGCGGCTGCGGTGGTACAGCTCGAGGTTCGCGAGCGTCGCCGCATCGAGCGTCTGCCCGGCCTGCCGCGCGGCATCGGCCTTCGTCGCGCTGCCCACGTTGATCTTGTTCACCAGGCCGAACATCATCAGCCCGCGATCGCCGGCCGCGAAACACGCATCGCGCAGCGCGGCGTCGGTCGGCATGAACAGGCAGAACGACACCGAATGCTTC
>NZ_JACFYV010000341.1:0-4412 GCF_016759955.1 Burkholderia sp. KCJ3K979 | reverse complement strand
CGGTCGGCGACGATCGTGCCGCGGGCGCAGGTAATTCTGTGACGCTCGCCGTCGAGCCGGTCGAGCTGCGTGACGGCCGCGTGCTCGTACACACGTGCGCCGGCCCGCACGGCCGCTTGCGCGAGGCCGACGCCGAACTTGCCCATGTGCATCTGCGCGCCGTTGCGCTGCAGAAGCCCGCCGTAGAAACCGTCGGATGCGATTTCATCGCGGATTCGCGACGGCTCGATCAGTTCGATGTCGGGATCGACATCGCGCCGCAACGCGTTGAAGGTCTTTGCGAGCCCCGCGAAGTGCTGCGGTTTCGCGGCGAGCTTCAGCTTGCCCGCCCGCCGGAAATCGCAATCGATCGCCTGTTCGGTGACGATCGTCTCGACGCTCTTCACCGCGCTTTCGTAGGCGCGATAGAACTGCTTCGCGGGCTCGGCACCGATGCGCGCGGCCAGCGACGCGTAGTCCTGCGCGACGCCCGTATTGCACTGGCCGCCGTTGCGGCCGGACGCTTCGCCGGCGACTTGCGCGGCTTCGAGCACGACCACCGAGACGCCCCGCTGCGCGAGCGCGAGCGCCGCCGACAAGCCGGTGAAACCGCCACCGATCACGACCACATCGGCCCGCCCTTCGACGGGCCCAACGCTGCCGGCGCGAAACGCGGGGCGGGTATCCAGCCAGTACGATTCCAGTTTCATCGGATCCTTCTTTTGCATGCCTGCAACGACGATCGGCGACCGTTCAATGAGAATCATTTAATCACCGTCAAAAACCGCAGTTGCCGCGTATTCGCGCGCGGCGCGCGTACAAATCGCCGTTTTGCGCGACCGCCGCAGCAGACTATGCGGCGGCCCGTCCACCGCACCGCGCGATGAACGGTTCGCGCACCCCGCACTACGGTTGCACCGGCGTGACACCGGCCGGCACCGGCTCCGCCTGGAAACTCGCGAGATCCTCCTCGCTGCGATGGCACAGCACCTGCGCGCCGTTGCCGAGCGTGCGCAGCGACGGGGCCGTCCGGTTGCACACGCCGTCCACCCGCATCGCGCAGCGCGACAGGAACGGACACAGCTCGTCCTCGTTCTCGCGCTCGCCGATCGGCACCAGCGGCCGGTGACAACGCTCGGCCGCATCGTCGAGCCAGCCCGCGCGCAGTTCCGGCGCGGACGACACCAGCAAGTGCGAGTACGGGTGATAAGGCGGCGCGCACAGCGCGTCGCGGCTGCCCGTCTCCACGCGGCGGCCCGCATACAGCACGACGATGTCGTCGCTGATCGCGCGCACCTTCGCGATGTCGTGCGTGATGAACACGTACGACACGCCGAGCTTCGCCTGCAGGTCGCGCAGCAGCTCGATGATCGCGGCGCCGACCACGGTGTCGAGCGCCGACGTGACCTCGTCGCACAGGATCAGGTCGGGCTCGGCCGCGAGCGCGCGCGCGAGGTTCACGCGCTGCTTCTGCCCGCCCGACAGCTCGCCGGTACGCCGCGACGCCACCGCCGGCGGCAGCCGCACGAGCTCGAGCAGTTCCGCGACGCGCTGGCGTGCACGCGCGCCCTTGATCCCGTGATAGAACGCCAGCGGCCGCGCGAGCGTGCGTTCGACGGTATGCACCGGGTTGAGCGCGGTATCGGCGTTCTGGAACACGATCTGCACGCGGCGATGCTGCTCCTTCGTCCGCTTGCCGATATCGCGCGCGAGCGGCTCGCCGTCGAGCAGGATCGTGCCGCCGGTCGCCGGCACGAGGCCCGCGATCACCTTCGCGAGCGTCGTCTTGCCAGAGCCCGATTCACCGATCACACCGACCGTCTGCCCGCGCCCGATGCGCAGGTCGACTTCGTGCAGGATCACCTTCGCGGGCCAGCCGTTCGCGGCGCGGCCGCCGTAGCCGGCGATCGCGCCGCGCACGTCGAGCAGCGGCGCCGGCGCGGCGGGCGTTTGTGCCTGCGCCTGCGTGTCGCGTTCGGCATCATTCGGCGTGACCGCCGCGATCAGGCTCTGCGTGTACGGGTGCGTCGGCGCATGCAGGATCTGTTCGGTCGCGCCCGCCTCGCGGATCACGCCGTCGCTCAGCACGACGATCCGGTCGGCCATCTGCGCGACCACGGCGAGGTCGTGCGACACGTACACCGCACTCATCCCGTAGCGCTGGATCACGCTCTTGAACGCCTGCAGCACGTCGATCTGCGTGGTCACGTCGAGCGCGGTGGTCGGCTCGTCGAGAATCACCAGCTCCGGATCGGTGATCAGCGCCATCGCGGCCATCAGCCGCTGCAGCTGACCGCCCGACACCTGGTGCGGATAGCGCTTGCCGATCGTCTCCGGCTCCGGCAGCGCGAGCGCGCGAAACAGCTCGACCGCCTTCGCCTGCGCGTCGCGCTTCGTCATCGTCTTGTGGATCAGCGCGGCCTCGATCACCTGGTCGAGAATCGTGCGCGACGGGTTGAACGCGGCGGCGGCGCTCTGCGCGATATACGCGACCTTGCGCCCGCGCAGCGCGGTCAGCGCCGCAGCCGAAAGCGTGCACACGTCGGTGCCGTCGAGCTTCACCGAGCCGCCGGCGATCCGGCATCCGGTACGCGCATGGCCCATCAGCGACAACGCGATCGTCGTCTTGCCGGAGCCCGATTCGCCGATCAGCGCGAGCACCTCGCCGCGCCCGATGTCGAAGTCGACGCCGTGGACGATCGTCGTTTCCTCGCCGCCCGGCCGGCCGCCGACCACGCGCAGCCCGCGCACCTCGACGAGCGGGTTCGATTCGTGTCGCATCAGTGTCCTCCGGCGGCGCCGGCCGCGCCCTTGCGGCGGCCGCGATGCGGCAGGCCGTCGATCATCAGGTTGACGCCCACCGTCAGGATCGCGATCGCGACCGCGGGCATGATCGCGACGGCCGAGCCGTCGCCGAGGCTCGCGATGTTCTCGCGCACGAGCGAACCGAGGTCCGCATACGGCGGCTGCACGCCGAGCCCGAGAAAGCTCAGGCCGCTCAGCAGCAGCACGACGAACGTGAAGCGCAGCCCGGTATCCGCCAGCATCGGGTGGATCATGTTCGGCAGCATCTCGACGCACGCGATGTACAGCGCGCTTTCGCCGCGCGCCCTGGCCACCTGCACGAATTCGAGCGTGCTGATGTTGACCGCCAGCGCGCGCGCGATCCGGTACGAGCCGGGCATGTAGCTGATCGCGGCGGTGAGCACCAGCAGCGGCAGCGACGAGCCGAACGCGGCGACGAGCATCAGCGCGAACATCTTCGACGGAATCGACGTGAGCGCGTCGAGCAGCCGGCTCATCGTCTCGTCGACCGCACGGCCCGACACGGTCGCGAGCAGCCCGAGCGTCGTGCCGGTCACCGCGGCGAGCAGCACCGCGGCCAGCGCGAGCAGCACGGTCAGCCGCGCGCCGTACAGGATTCGGCTCAGCATGTCGCGGCCGAGGAAGTCGGAGCCGAACGGTAGCTTCGCGCTGAACGGCGCGAACACGTCCGGCGTGACGATCGCGCCGACGTCATGCGGCGCGATCAGCGGTGCGAACACCGCGACGAACAGCATCAGGCCGACCATCGACAGGCCGACGCGGCCGCCGGTCGTCAACGCGATGCGCGCGCCGCGGCGCTTGCGCGGCTGGTCGGGGGCCGGGGCGGCAGGCGGCATGCTGCCCCGCCCCAGGGGCGGGTCGCCGGAGGGCGGCAGCGCGCTGCTGCGTTGTACGGGTTCGATCGGTTGCATGGGCGGCATCTCGGAAGAAAGACGAAACACTCAGGTGCGCAGTCGCGGGTTCGACACGATCGAGCACAGGTCGGCGAACAGCACGAGCGTCAGGTAAGCGACGCAGAAGATCAGCGTGCACGCCTGGACCAGCGGGAAATCGCGGTTGCTGACGGCATCGACCATCAGGCTCGCGAGGCCCGGATAGTTGAAGATCGTCTCGACGACGATCACGCCGCCGAGCAGATACGACAGGCTCAGCGCGATCGCATTGGCGATCGGGCCGATCGCGTTGGGCAGCGCATGGCGCAGCACGACGCGCGCGGGGCTCGCGCCCTTCAACGTGGCCATCTCGACGTACGACGCGCTCAATTGCTCGATCACCGCGGCGCGCGTCATCCGCGCCATCTGCGCGATCACGACCGCGCACAGCGTCAGCACCGGCATCGCATACGCACGCAGGAAATCGTGCAGGCTTTCGATCGGACCGCTGTACGACAGCGCGGACAGCCAGTGCAGCTTCACCGCGAACACGAGCACGGCGACCGTCGCGATCAGGAATTCCGGCGTCGCGACGAGCGACAGCGTGCCGAGGCTGATCACGCGGTCGATCACCGATTCGCGCTTGACCGCCGCGAGGATGCCGAGCAGCAGCGCGATCGGTACCGACACGGCGGTCGTGATCGCCGCCAGCGCGAGCGACTTCGGCAGGCGCCC
>NZ_JACFYV010000340.1:0-4434 GCF_016759955.1 Burkholderia sp. KCJ3K979 | reverse complement strand
CGCGTAGCCAAACCCCGCCGAGATCGCCGCACCACCGGCGGCGGCGCCCACCGCGTTGCCGAGGTTGAACGCGCCGATGTTGACGGCCGATGCAAGGCCCGGCGCTTCATGGGCCGCGCGCATCACGCGCATCTGCAGCGGCGGCACGACCGCGAACGTCGCGATCCCCCAGACCAGCAGCGTGACGCCGGCGCCCGCATGGGTGGTGGCGAGCAGCGGGAACGCGGCCATGGTCGCGATCAGCAGCAACAGGAAGCCGATCAGCGTGCCGTCGAGCGAGCGGTCGGCGAGGCGCCCGCCCGCGATGTTGCCGATCGAGAAGCCGACGCCGATCAGCACGAGCATCGCGGTCACGAAGCCGGGCGTCGCGCCCGTCAGGTGTTCGAGCGTCGGCGCGACGTACGTATAGAGCGTGAACATCGCGCCGGCGCCGAGCACCGTCGTTCCGAGCGCGCCGAGCACGACCGGGCGCGTCAGCACGGAGAGTTCGGCGCGCAGGTCAGGCATCTTGCCGGCCTCGCCCTTCGGCAGCGCGGCGAACAGGCCGGCGATCGCGACCAGGCCGAGGCCCGCGGTCGCCGCGAACGACATGCGCCAGCCGATGATCTGGCCGAGCCAGGTCGCGGCCGGCACGCCGCCGACGTTCGCGATCGTCAGCCCCATGAACATCGTCGCGACCGCGCTGGCCTGCTTTTCGCGCGGCACGAGGCTCGCCGCGACCACCGAGCCGAGGCCGAAGAACGCGCCGTGATTGAGGCTCGTCACGAGGCGGGCGAGCAGCAGCGTCGTGTAGTCCGGTGCGACGGCCGACAGCAGGTTGCCGATGGTGAAGATCGACATCAGCGCGATCAGCGCGGAGCGGCGCGACCAGCGCGCGAGCAGCAGCGTCATCAGCGGCGCGCCGACCATCACGCCGATCGCATACGCGCTGATCAGCATGCCGGCTTGCGGAATCGACACGTGCACGCCGTCGGCGATCACGGGCAGCAGGCCCATCGGCGAGAACTCGGTCGTGCCGATGCCGAACGCGCCGGCGGCGAGCGCGAGCAGCGGCAGCGCGGCGCTGCCGCCGGGGCGGGACGGAGAGGAAGTCGTGGTGGTCACGTGGTGGACTCCTGTAAGCGGGGGACGACGGCACGAGGCCGTTGAGGACAGCGTGAAGTGTGCCTGCGTTACTTTTGCGGAAAAAGCCGTATGCGGACGAAATTATCTTGATTTCATGTCAACAATGCAGCGCGCGGGCGACGCGGGTGTGCGTGACCTGTGAGCCCGTGTTTTGGCGGGATAGACGAACGCCAAGGATTTTTGGAAAGCTTTTCGTAATGAAGAGGTGCGCAACTTCCGGACAGGGGGCTGCGACGCCGTGACGGTTCGCGGCTCATGCGGAGGTATCTTGCGAGACGCTCGGGAAGTCGGCCGGCGAGCATGAGATGACGCGCGGCTGCCTGGCCGGACGCATTGCCCTGCGACAGGCGATTCTGCCGTCGCCGGCCGGGCGCAATGTCCGGAAAGCCTTTCGCCGCAAGGCGCGACAGTAAAAAAGCCCCGACCACAGGGGGACCATGGCCGGGGCGGAAACGCATCCTCTCTTTGGCACGAGGGTTGGATGCGCGCGCAGTATATTTCGGGCCAAGACGATTCGAATCGGCGTTAAACGACCGTTTTTGGTGTCAATTTGAAAATAGCGGTATCGCGGCGTCGGGCGTCGGCGTTTTGAAAGATTTTTCGATGACACGACGGTGTCGCTTCGTGTGCAAAGACATCGAAAACGACGCGATCGCGGAAGTGAATTCCGCAGGTCGGTCGGCGCGGCAAGTCGCATCGCCCGACCGCGCGCCGATGCGTCTAGCGTGCGTTCAGCCGGGTTCGCCGGCCGCATCGCGGACCGCCGCGAGAAACCGCGCGACGACGGGCGACGGCGTCGTCGCCGCGCCGTCGAACACGAACTCGATGTCGAAGCGGCTCGCGAGTTCGTCGAGCGCGACGAGCCGAACCGTGCTCGGGCAGGTCGGCGATGCGCTTTCCGGCACGAACGCGCAGCCCATCCCCACCGCGACGAGGCCGATCAGCGTCGGGATGTCGCTGCCGACCTGCGCGATGCGCGGCGTGAAACCGGCCTGCTGGCACTGCGTCATCAGGAACCGGTGGTGCGCGGCGGAACGTTGCGCATCGAACCAGACGAACGGCTCGTTCGCGACGTCGGCCAGCGTGCGCGGCGCGACGAAGCGGCCGCCCGACGGTGCGGGCATCGCGAGCACGAAGCGGTCGCTCAGCAGCCGCACGCCCGTCAGGTGCGGCGCTTCCTCGCGACGCCACGCCATGATTCCGGCGTCGAGCTGGCCGCGCATCAGCGCGCTGGCCTGTTCGGCGGACAGCATCGGCGCGATCGACAGTTTCACGTCCGGGCACGCATCGCGAAACGTTTTGAGGACGTTCGCGACGACCGGCAACGGCAGGCAGTTCGGCAGCGCGCCGAGCCGCAGTTCGCCGAGCTGGCCGGCCGCGCTGCGCAACGCACGCTCACGGCTGTCCTGCAGCATCGCGAGCAGGCCGGTGGCATCGTGCAGAAAGCTCGTGCCGGCCGCCGTGAGCGTGACGCCCGTCGCGCGACGGATCAGCAGCGGCGTGCCGATCGCGTCCTCCAACTCGCGGATCTGCCGCGACAGCGCGGGCTGCACGATGCCGGCCGCGCGGGCGCCGGCCATCACGCTGCCGGCCTGGGCGACGGCGACGAAGTAGCGAAGGTGACGCAATTCGATCTGGCGCATGCGGTGCCCGGTTCGATGGATGGATATGCCTGTAAAGCATAGCAAACGCCATTCGATGGTATTGGAAGGCATGACCGGCCTGCCGTACGATGACCGTCATCGCCGTGCTCGCTTCCTCCGGAGTCGCGTGTGTTTCCTCCGTCCCCACTGCGTCCCGCCCCATGCCGCTTCATATCCCGACCCCTTATATCCGCTCACCCATCGCGTCCCGCCGGCTCGGCAGGACCGTGCGGCTGAAGCTCGATGCGCTGCAGCCATCGGGCTCGTTCAAGCTGCGCGGCATCGGCGCCGTTTGCGAGGCGCGCCATGCGGCCGGGGCGCGTCGGTTCGTGTCGTCGTCGGGCGGTAACGCGGGCATCGCGGTCGCGTATTGCGGCCGCGAACTCGGCGTGCCGGTGCGCGTCGTCGTGCCGGAAAGCGCATCGGCCCGGGCGCGCGAGCTGATCCGCATCGAAGGCGCGGACCTCGTCGTGCACGGCGCGAGCTGGGCCGAGGCAAATGCGTTCGCGCAATCGACGCTCGACGAGCACGACGCGTTCGTGCATCCGTTCGACGACCGCGTGCTGTGGCAGGGCCACGCGACGATGATCGACGAGATGGCGGCGGCCGGTCCGAAGCCCGACGCGGTCGTGCTCGCGGTCGGCGGCGGCGGTCTGCTGTGCGGCGTGCTGGAAGGACTGGTGCGCAACGGCTGGCACGACGTGCCGGTCGTCGCGGCCGAGACGGAAGGCGCCGACTGCTATGCGCGCTCGGTCGCGCAGGGGCGTCCGGTCGAACTGGCGGCCATCGCGAGCATCGCGACGTCGCTCGGCGCGAAGCGGCCATGTGACGCGGCGGTCGAGTGGGCGACGCGCCACGCGATCCATCCGGTCGTCGTGTCCGATGCCGACGCGGTGGCTGCGTCGCTGCGGTTTGTCGACGAACACCGGATCGTCGTCGAGCCCGCGTGCGGCGCTGCCCTGGCCGCGCTGGAGCGCCCGGTGCCGGTGCTTGCGTCGGCGTCGGACATCGCGGTGATCGTCTGCGGCGGCGTGACTACGACCGCCGAGCATCTGCAGACGCTGCGCGCGACGTTGCGGTAGGTGAGGGCGCCGCCAAGCCGCGCGGCGCGAGATGGCGAGGCGCCTGCGATTTTCGCGTGGGGTGATTGCCGGCATGCGGCGCGTGTGACCAACCGCGACGCGTGGACGTTGCCTTTCCGCCGATCCCGCGCGGCCGTGTGCGGTCGGCTTACGGCCGGATGATCAGAAACGACTTCAGGAGCGGAAGGCGTGCGTACCGTCGCGCGGCGCCGCATGCGGCCGGGCGCGACGGTACGGGAGCGCGGTCAGTTCGCGGCGGGTGCGCTCGCGCCGGACGGCGTGGACGATGCAACCGGGTTGGCTGTAGCCGGCGCAGGCGATGCGCTCGACGGCGCCGAGGCCGATGCGGGCGTCGATGCTGCAGACGAGGGCGCGGGCGATGACGGCGTGGCGGTGGCCGGAGCCGAAGCAGACGCGGGTGCGGAAGCCGGAGCGGCCGTCGAACCGGAGGTCGATGAAGGTGCCGGTGCGGTTACCGGACCGGAAACCGGCTTAGGCGCCAAAGCGGGCGCAGCAGCCGAAGCGGGAGCAGGCGCCGAGCCGCCAGCCGAAGCCGGCGCAGGTGCAGACGCAGGGGCCGCCCC
>NZ_JACFYV010000033.1:0-44208 GCF_016759955.1 Burkholderia sp. KCJ3K979 | reverse complement strand
CTGCATCTGCTGCAGATCTGGCTGCAGCCGGCCGAACGGGGCGGGCGGTCCGGCTACGAGGCACGGCGTTTCGCCGATGACGAGAAGCGCGGCCGGCTGAGGCTCGTCGCGGCGCCCGACGGCGGCGACGGCGCGCTGTCGGTGCGGGCCGACGCCCGCATCTTCGCGGGGCTGATCGACGGCGACGAGACGGCGACGTTCGACGTGCCGGCCGGGCGCAGCATCTACGTGCACGTCGTGCGCGGCGAGGTCGAGGTCAACGGCCGCACGCTGGCGGCCGGCGACGGCGCGCGGATCGGCGGTGTGGACGCGGTGGCGTTCGCGCGTGGCCGCACGGCCGAGGTGCTGCTGTTCGACGTCGCCTGAAACGAAAAGGGGACGCAGGCTGGTGCCTGCGTCCCCTTCGATGCCGCTGCGGGAGCGGCCCGCCGGCTTACTGCGCTGGCGCCGACGCACCCTTCGCGGCCGCGCGATGCTGCTCCCAGCGCTCCTTCATCTTCTCGTGGCGCTGCTCCATCTTCGCGAACTGCTGCTTGAGCGCCGTGCTGACCATCGTCTTCTGCTGGTCGTTCAGCCCGTTGTAGAACGTGAGCCACGCGGCGGACGTCTGCTCGCGCAGTTGCGCGTTCTGCGCCTCCGCCTGCTGGCGTGCCGAGTGCATCGCGCTCAGGTCGAGGATCGGCTGGTTCTGCTGCGCCTTGAACTGCTCGCGCATCTGCTCGTGGCTCTTGCGCATCGCGTCACGGTTCTGCTTCATCGTGTTGACGGCTGCCTGCCATTGCTGTTCCTGCGACGCGTTGAGCTTCAGCTGGTCGTGCAGTTTCATGATCGCGCCGAACGGGCCGCCTTCGTGCCCGCCGTGCATCTGGTGCATGCCGGGGCCGCCCGGCGGCGGCACGTCGGCGGGTTGCGCGGCATGCGCGGTGCCGAATGCGAGAGCGAGCACGGCGGCGGCCGCGATGGCCACGCGGGAAGTCTTCTTATACATTTCAGAAACTCCTTGTATCCAAAGGGTCCGGCGATGCGGTGCCGGGAAAGTCGGGTACCGCATCCGGTAAGACGCAGGTTAGCGATGCAGGCCCCGGCGGGTGTTACGCGGGGTGGCGGCCCGGTTACCGCGCATTACAGTTCCCTTGCGCGGTAACCCGCAGTAACCCTTTCGCCCCTTTGTTTCGTTCTTCGACTCCGCCCTCGCGCGGTAAACTTCGAGCCATGACTACCCAGATCCTCATCGTCGACGACGACCAAGAACTCCGAGACCTGCTGCGCGACTATCTCGTGCGCCAGGGGATGGAAGTGTCCGTGCTGCACGACGCGGCGACGCTCGAGAAGCGCCTCGAGCGCGAGCGGCCCGACCTGATCGTGCTGGACCTGATGATGCCGGGCGTGGACGGCCTGACCGCGCTGCGCCAGTTGCGCGCGGCCGGCGACGACATCCCCGTGATCATGCTGACCGCGCGGGCGGACGACGTCGACCGCATCGTCGGGCTCGAGCTCGGCGCGGACGACTACCTCGGCAAGCCGTTCAATCCGCGCGAGCTGCTCGCGCGCGTGCAGGCCGTGCTGCGCCGCCGCCGCGCAACGCCGTCGGCGGCCGCGCCCGAGCAGCGCGAGCCGTTCGCGTTCGGCCGCTTCCTGCTCGACTTCCAGGCGCGCACGCTGTCGGTCGACGGCAAGCCGGCCACGCTGTCGAGCAGCGAATTCGCGCTGCTGAAGATCTTCGTGAACCACGCGCTGCGCACGCTCACGCGCGAGCGGCTGCTCGAGCTGCTGCACGGGCCTGAGTACGACGGCACCGACCGCGGCATCGACGTCCAGGTGTGGCGCCTGCGCCGCATCCTCGAAACGGATCCGTCGACGCCGCGCTTCATCCAGACGGTCCGCGGGCGCGGCTACGTGTTCGTGCCCGACGGCGAGGCCCATGCGCAAACCCATTGATTCACTGTTCGGGCGGCTGGCGCTGCTCGTCGTCGGTGTCCTGCTCCTGTCGCACTTCGCGTGGTTCTTCGCGATGCGGCTCGAGCGCAACCAGATGCAGACGCGTTATGCGGTCGAGGAAGCCGCGTTCCTCGTCGACGCGGTGCGCCAGCACATCGAGCGTACGCCCGACCAGCCGTTGCCGTCGCGCGTGCGGCTCGTGTCGCCCGACAGTGCCGACGTGCCGAAGAGCGGCGATTCGGGGCTGCCGCCGCCGCTGAAGCGGTTCCGCGACGACGTGAGCGAGCGCATGCCGCCCGGCACGCAGGTCGAGATCGGCACGCCCGGCCATCCGCCGGTGCTGTGGGTGAAGGAGCCGACCGACCGCAACTGGATCGTGGTGCCCGTGCAGCCGCTGCGGCCGCCGCGCTCGCTCGACCGGATGCTGCTGTGGCTCGGCACGATCTTCTCGGCCGGCGTGATCGCCGCGCTGTTCGCGGCCTGGCAGTTGCAGCAGCCGCTGCGCTCGCTCGCGCGCGCGGTCGCGCGTTTCGGCCGCGGGCAGCCGGTGCCGCCGCTGCGCGAGCGCGGCCCGCGCGAGCTGCGCCAGCTCACGCACGGCTTCAACCAGATGGTGGAGCAGGTGTCGCAGGCCGAGAGCGATCGCGCGGTGATGCTGGCCGGCGTCGCGCACGACCTGCGCACGCCGCTCGCCCGGATGCGCCTGCGGGCCGAAATGATGGACGACGCACGGCTGCGCGACGGCGTCGTGCGCGACGTCGACTCGATGTCGCACATCGTCGACCAGTTCCTGGTGTTTGCGCACGGCGGGGCCGACCGCAGCGAGCCGGTGCCGGTCGACCAGGCGTGCGAGCGGATCGCGCGCAGCTATCGTGCGGTCGCGCCGAATGCGCCGACGGTCCAGACGCGGCTGGAGGCCGATCCCGGCTTCCGGCTGCCGACGGCGACGCTCGACCGGATCCTGTCGAACCTGCTGGACAACGCGCATGCGTACGGTGCGCCGCCCGTATTCGTCGAGACGGCGCGCACGCCGGCCGGCTACGTGCTGTCGGTCAGCGACAGCGGCGGCGGCATCGCGCCGCGCGACCTCGCGGCCGCCACGCGGCCGTTCGTGCGGCTCGATCCCGCGCGCGGCGGGAACGGCCACAGCGGGCTCGGGCTCGCGATCGTCGAGCGGCTCGTGCTCAGGCTGGGGGGCGCGTGCGACATCGGCAATCGCCCCGAGGGCGGCCTGCGGGTATCGATGACGTTCCCGTTCGACGCGGTGCCGAAGGACGAACCCCACGCGCAGGCCGCATGAGCGGCCGCGGCGCCTGCCCGGGCGGGCAAGCGCCGCGCGGCATCATTCGCCGAACAGCGTGCCGAGCGTCTCCGCCGCGTTGCTGTCGATCGTGTTGTAGGTCACCGTGGTGGCCTCGAAGATATAGACCGTCGTATACCGGCCGAGGCGCTCCAGGATTTCCTCCTGCAACGATTCCGGCACGACGTTCATGTTCAGGTACCACGCCGTGGACGACAGCCGCGTCTGGAACGACCCGTACTCCTGCATGAGTTCATAGAACGCGTCGGCATCCTGATCGCGACAGACGATCACCAAGTTTCCTGCCATTCCCTTCCTCCCGCTCGTCGGTCGATCCCCGGGGCCGGTATACGGACGGCACGTGCGCATTGCGGCGGCACGGCCGAAACGGACCCGGGGGCTAGCCCCGATCATACCTGCTTCGCCGTATCCGGCTGCTGATGCCGGACACGGTTTGTGCCCGCGTGCGCGGGGCGGGTTCACGGCCGGGCCGGATCACGGCATAATTCGGGCCTGCGCGCCGGCCGCACGACCGCGGCCGGGTCGTTCCGTACCGCGCGCCCGTCATCCGCCCACGCGCCGGGCACGATCCATGCGCTGCCCAGCCGTCCCGGGACGGTTGTACCTGAAATACAGGTTGGTGTAGTGTCGTGCCGTCGCGGCCCGGCTCGCCCGGCCGCGGCAGCGCATGCGCGCACGGCGCGCCGCGCGTGCGCGACATCGCCAGTCAATCGAATTACCGCGCCCGTGCGCTTTGCCATGAATCAACATCGACTGCCGGCTTCGTTCGGCCTTACCGGGGAGGGCGCCTGATGAACGTCGGATTCTTCAATCCGAACCGGACCGCCAACGCATCCGCGTGGCGCGTGTTGCCGAACCGGTGGGACTTCATCGCATTTCCGCTGATCATCTGCCTGATCGCGATGGCGGTGGTCGGCTTTCACGAAACGATGGCGCCGATCGGCGTGCTGCAGACGCAGAAGATCTCGCTCGATCCGTCGAACCTGCCCGAATACGCGCTGCGCACCACGCTGCGGATGCTCGCCGCGATGGTCGCGTCGCTCGCGTTCACGCTCGTCTACGGCACGCTCGCGGCCAAGAGCCGCCGCGCGGGCATGGTGCTGATCCCGATCCTCGACATCCTGCAGTCGGTGCCGGTGCTCGGCTTCATCTCGTTTACGGTCACGTTCTTCCTCGCGCTGTTCCCGAGCCGCGTGCTCGGCGCCGAGCTGGCCGCGATCTTCGCGATCTTCACGAGTCAGGCGTGGAACATGACGTTCAGCTTCTACCAGTCGCTGCGCACGGTGCCGCGCGACCTGGACGAAGTGTCGCGCGGCTTCCACCTGACGTCCTGGCAGCGCTTCTGGAAGCTCGAAGTGCCGTTCTCGATGCCGGGCCTGATCTGGAACATGATGATGTCGATGTCGGGTGGCTGGTTCTTCGTCGTCGCGTCGGAGGCGATCACCGTCGGCAACCAGACGATCACGCTGCCGGGCATCGGCGCGTATCTCGCGCAGGCCATCTCCGACAAGAACTTCGGCGCGATCGGCTGGGTGATCCTGACGATGACGGTCGTGATCCTCGCGTATGACCAGCTCCTGTTCCGCCCGCTCATCGCGTGGGCCGACAAGTTCCGGATGGAGAACACCGCGTCGGGCGATGCGCCGCAATCGTGGCTGCTCGACCTCGTGCGCCGCACGCGCTTGATTCATCAACTGCTCGTGCCGGCCGGCTGGTTCTTCGCGAAGGCCGCGCGGATTCCGCTGCGCCTGCCGCTGTCGGGCGCGATGCGTTTCACGCTGCCGAAAGTCGAGAAGAAGGCGTCGCGCACGGTCGACATCGCGTGGGCCGGGCTCGTGCTGATCGGCACGGCCTATATCGTGTGGCGCGTCGTCAGCTTCGTCGCGACCGGCGTGACGATGGCCGAGGTCGGCCACGTGCTCGTGCTCGGGCTCATCACGCTGCTGCGCGTGGTCGTGCTGATCTCGATCGCGTCGGTGATCTGGGTGCCGATCGGCGTGTGGGTCGGGCTGCGTCCGAAGCTGGCCGAGAAGCTGCAGCCGCTCGCGCAGTTCCTCGCCGCGTTCCCGGCGAACCTGCTGTTCCCGGTGTTCGTGATCGTGATCGCGCGCTTCCACCTGAACGCGGACATCTGGCTGTCGCCGCTGATCGTGCTCGGCACGCAGTGGTATATCCTGTTCAACGTGATCGCCGGCGCGACGTCCTACCCGAACGACTATCGCGAAGCGGCGACCAACTTCCGCATCCGCGGCTGGCAGTGGTGGCGTCAGGCGATCCTGCCCGGCATCTTTCCGTACTACGTGACGGGCGCGATCACCGCATCGGGCGGCGCGTGGAACGCGAGCATCGTGTCGGAAGCCGTGCAGTGGGGCAGCACCCGAATCGAGGCGCACGGCCTCGGCGCCTACATCGCGCAGACCACCGCCGCCGGCGATTTTCCGAAGATCATCCTGGGCATCGCCGTGATGTCCCTGTTCGTCACCCTGTTCAACCGCCTGCTGTGGCGCCCGCTGTATGCCTTCGCCGAAGCGAAGCTGCGGCTCGACTGAGACCGATTGAGAGCGAAACGCGATGCACAATCCGAATGCTGTAAACGCCCCCGTCCAGACGTCCCAGCCGCCGCGCCTCGGTGAAGAAATCCTGCGCGTCGATCACGTCTGCCGCGGCTTCAACAAGACGCAGGGCGAACTGCTCGTGCTCGACGACGCGAACCTGTCGCTGCGCGAAGGCGAGATCGTCGGCCTGCTCGGCCGCTCCGGCTCGGGCAAATCGACGCTGTTGCGCATCATTGCCGGCCTGATCGAGCCGACCGGCGGCGAAGTGACCTACCTCGGCAAGCCGCTGCGCGGCCCGGCCGAAGGCGTCGCGATGGTATTCCAGACCTTCGCGCTGTTCCCGTGGCTCACCGTGCTGCAGAACGTGGAAGCCGGGCTCGAAGCGCTCGGCGTCGGCGCGCGCGAGCGGCGCGAGCGTGCGCTGGCCGCGATCGACCTGATCGGTCTCGACGGTTTCGAGAACGCGTACCCGCGTGAACTGTCGGGCGGGATGCGCCAGCGCGTCGGTTTCGCGCGTGCGCTCGTCGTCGACCCGACGATTCTGCTGATGGACGAGCCGTTCTCCGCACTCGACGTGCTGACGGCTGAAACGCTGCGTACCGATTTGCTGGACCTGTGGACGCAAGGCCGCATGCCGATCAAGTCGGTGCTGATCGTCACGCACAACATCGAGGAGGCGGTGTTCATGTGCGACCGGATTCTCGTGCTGTCGTCGAACCCGGGCCGCGTGATCGCCGAGATCAAGGTGCCGTTCAAGCATCCGCGCAATCGTCTCGACCCGGCGTTCCGCAAGCTCGTCGACGACATCTACGCGAAGATGACCGCGCGCCAGACCGGCGAGGCGACGAAGAAGGGGCTCGAGCTCGGCAGCTGGCTGCCGCAGGTGTCGACCAACCTGATGGCCGGCCTGATCGAGACGCTCGCGATGGCGCCGTACCACGGCCGCGCGGACATGCCGGAAATCGCGCGGACGCTGCACCTCGAGGTCGACGACCTGTTCCCGATCGCGGAAGTGCTGCAGTACCTCGGCTTCGCGGACGTGCGCGAAGGCGACGTGTTCCTGACGCCGCCGGGGCGCGTGTTCGCGGAATTCGGCACGCAGGAGCGCAAGCTGATGTTCGCCGATCACCTGCTGAAGCACGTGCCGCTCGCCGCGCGGATCAAGAAGGTGCTGAACGAGCGTCCGGGTCATCGCGCGCCGCGCGTGCGCTTCGAGCAGGAGCTCGAGGATTTCCTGTCGGACGGCGCGGCCGAGGAAACGCTCGACGCGGTGATCGACTGGGGGCGGTACGGCGAGATCTTCTCGTACAACGACCAGACCGAAATCTTCAGCCTCGAGGACGTCGAGTCCTGATGCTGGCGAGGCGCTTGGTATAACCAACCACGCCTCGCAGAACGCCACGGGCGCCACGCATGACGCGCGGCGCCTCGCACCGTTACTGCAAATTCCCCCACCGGTCGACGGCCGGTTCCGCGGACGCCCACTTCCAGTGCGTGCCTTGCTGGCACGCATTCGCGAAGTACCAGTCGGCCTTGTCGCCGTCCTTCACCGAGAACGCGAATTCCTTGCACAGCGCGAGCGCCGACGCGTACGCACGCGTGACGCGCACTTCGCCTTCGCCGTTTTCGAGCGGCAGCGTGTTCTTCACCTTCCACGGCTTCACTTCGCCGACGGCAAGACTGCCGGCCGTCTTCGCGATCGCGTCCTGCTGATTCTGATGGAGCTGCTTCATCGTGCGGTTGACGGCTTCGTCGGTCGCGGCCTGGACGGCAATCCCGACGCCGACACCGACCGCCGGGTTCGCGGTGACGAGGCCCGTCGCCGCGCCGGCCAGCGCGCCGCTCGCCGCGCCGACCGAGCCGCAGCCCGACAGCGCGGCCGTCGCCGCGCACAGCGCGCCGATCGCCGCGATACGGATCGCCACGCTCATTGCAGCGCGCCCCAGCGTTCGGTCGCCGGTTCGGCCGATGCCCATTTCCACACGGCCCCGTCGCGGCAGAGGGTCGCGACGTAGAACGCCGATTGCGCGGCCTTGTCGGCCTTCGCCGGCGTGTCGACCGCGAACACGATTTCCTTGCAGTCGAGCGGACCGACACTGATCATCCGGCTGACCGTCACGCGGCCCTGCTCGTCGTCCTCGATCGGGAACGAATGGTGCGTCGACCACGGCGCGACGCCGCCGACGTCGAGCGGGCCGGCCGCCTTCGCGATCTGCTCCTGCGTGTAGCGGTGCGCGACGCGTTGCGAGTACTGGACGCCGGCCCGCGCGCCGGCGACGGCGCCGAGGCCGATGCCCGTCGCGACGGCGGCGTTGTTGGTGACCTTGGAGGCGATCGCGGCGCCCGCGATACCGGCGCCGGCTGTCGCGCCTTCGCTGTACAGCGAATTGCAGCCGGACAGCAGTGCGGCCGTGGCGATCACGGCCAGCACGATGCGCGCCGGCGTGGCCCGGCGCGGCGATTCGAAACGAATGTTCATCCCTGAGTGCAAGTCCTGTCTGGGTGAGCGGCGACGCATGCACGCCCTGATGCCGCGTCATTGTTTCGCAATTGTCATAGGAAAACTGCAAAGCTTTGACAAATCGCCGCGCGGCAGGCCGCGTGCGCGCGGGCGGCGTCATTGTCGGATAGATGATTGGCGAGGGGTCGAAACGTTACAAATTGAAGGTAATTGTTACCTTCGGATGCGATCGGGCGACCTAGACTGTTTAGTTATGGAATGTTTCTACGACGGCCTCGAGCCGCGCCGCATATGAGACACCCAGCCATGCGCCGTTCGAAACGGTTGTCACACCGGCCGCCTGACGCGGCGGCCGGCCCTCCGGAAGACCGCCCGCGTCCGCGGACCGACGCGCCATCGGCACCGCCCGCGGGCGCGCCGGACGAGACGCCGTCGGACGGCGATCACAACCAGGGCGGTGCTCGCCCGGAAGGGCTCGACTATCAACGCGACCTCGGTCAGGAACAGGACGCTTGATACGGTCGTCGCCGCATTCCATCGCCGTATTTCATTGCAATTCTCGGAACTGAATCGCCGCGCGGCCGCCCTCGGGCCGCCGCGCCTGCTTTGGCGTGCGTCGCGCGCCAGCCAATCGAATCGAGGAGGGGAAGTCGCATGAGCAGATTGATCGTGGTATCGAATCGTGTCGCCGCCGGCGAGGACACGCGCCCGAGCGCGGGCGGCCTGGCCGTCGGCGTGATGGACGCGCTGAAGGAAACGGGCGGCGTCTGGTTCGGCTGGAACGGCGAGATCGTCGGGGCGCCGGATGCCGAGCCCGCGATCCAGCGGGACGGCAACGTGACGTACGCGACGGTCGGGTTGACCCGGCGCGACTACGACCAGTACTACCGCGGCTTCTCGAACGCGACGCTGTGGCCGGTGTTCCATTACCGCGGTGATCTCGCGCGCTTCGATCGGCAGGAGTACGCCGGTTATCTGCGCGTGAACGCGATGCTCGCGAAGCAGCTCGCCGCGCTGCTGCGTCCGGACGACCTGATCTGGGTGCATGACTATCATCTGCTGCCGTTCGCGCACTACCTGCGCGAGCTCGGCGTGAAGAACCCGATCGGCTTCTTCCTGCACATCCCGTTTCCGTCGCCCGACGTGCTGCGCCTCGTGCCGCCGCACGAGGAACTCGTGAAGTTCATGTGCGCGTACGACGTCGCGGGCTTCCAGACCGAGGCCGACAAACAGGCGTTCACCGACTACATCGAGCGGCGCGGCATCGGCGCGGCGAGCGAGGACGGGATGCTGCACGCGCATGGCCGCGTCGTGAAGGTCGCGGCCTATCCGATCGGCGTGCATCCCGACGCGATCGCGCAGGCGGCCGTCCAGTACGGCACGCGCAAGCCGGTGAAGATGCTGCGCGAGGCGCTGGGCGACCGCAAGTTGGTGATGAGCGTCGACCGCCTCGATTACTCGAAGGGGCTCGTCGAGCGCTTCCAGTCGTTCGAGCGGATGCTCGCGAATGCGCCGGGCTGGCAGGGGCGCGTGTCGCTGCTGCAGATCGCGCCGCCGACGCGTTCCGACGTGCAGACCTATCAGCAGATCCGCGAAACGCTCGAAGGCGAGGCCGGCCGCATCAACGGCCGCTTCTCGCAGCTCGACTGGACGCCGATCCAGTACCTGAACCGCAAGTACGAGCGTAACCTGCTGATGGCGTTCTTCCGGATGTCGCAGGTCGGCTACGTGACGCCGCTGCGCGATGGGATGAACCTCGTCGCGAAGGAATACGTCGCATCGCAGGACCCGGCCGATCCGGGTGTGCTCGTGTTGTCGGAGTTCGCGGGCGCGGCGGCCGAGCTGACCGGCGCGCTGCTCGTCAATCCGTACGACCTGTCGCAGATGGCCGAGGCGCTGGAACGCGCGCTGTCGATGCCGCTCGCGGAGCGGCAGGCCCGTCACGAGCAGAATCTCGCGCGGCTGCGCGAGAACGACCTGTCGGTGTGGCGCGATACGTTCGTCGCCGACCTGCGCAGCGTCGCGGCGGCGGCGTCGGTCACGCGGCGTGCGGGCCGGCGCGTCGCGCATGCGTGAGTCCGCGCCGGGCGCCGGTGGCGACGACGAAGCGGCCGACGATACCGCCGGCCGTTTCTTCGTCGTGACGGGCGGCCCGGGTTCGGGCAAGAGCACGTTGCTCGATGCGCTCGAACGGGCCGGGTACGCACGTTCGCAGGAGGCGGGACGCGGCGTGATCCGCGACCAGATGGCCATCGACGGTCCGGCGCTGCCGTGGCGCGACCCGGCTGCGTTCGCCGAACTGATGCTGGGCTGGGAGATGCGGTCCTACCATCTCGCGCGGCAGGCCCGCGGGCCGGTGTTCTTCGACCGCGGCGTGCCGGACGTGATCGGCTATCTGAAGCTGACCGGATTGGCGGTGCCCGCGCATGCGGAAGCCGCGGCCCGGCGCTTCCGCTATCACCGGCGCGTGTTCATCGCGCCGCCGTGGCCCGACATCTATGCGCAGGACACCGAGCGCCGGCAGGATTTCGCGGAAGCGGTGCGGACCCATGACGCGATGGTCGATTGCTATACGTCGTACGGCTATCGGCTGATCGAGTTGCCGCGCGTGAGCGTGAAGGCGCGCGTGCGCTTCGTGATGGACACGCTCGACGCGGCCTGATGCCCGCCGCGTGTGCGGCGCACGGCGGCGGGTGTCAGGCCGCCGTGTCCGGCCGCGGCGACGCGATGCGCAGCAGGCTGACGAGCGCGGCGACCGCCGCGAACACCGTGGCGACATAGAGCGCGATCGTCGGCCCGCGGTCGGGCGCGAGCCCGAAAATCAGCGCGACGAGCGCCGCGCCGAGCGTCTGGCCCGTCAGGCGCGCGGTGCTCAACATGCCGCCGGCGCCGCCGCTGCGCTCGCGCGGCGCCGACGACAGCATCGCGCGGTTGTTCGGCGACTGGAACAGCCCGAAGCCCGCGCCGCACAGCGCCATCCGCCACACGATGTCGACTGTGCCCGGGTGCGCACCGATCGTCGCGAGCGACAGCAGCCCGGCGGCGAACAGCGCGAGCCCGATCCCGCCGAGAATCCCGGCCGAATAGCGGTCCGACAGCACGCCCGCGAGCGGCGCGGCGAACACGATCACGAGCGGCCAAGGCGTCATGTAAAGGCCCGTCTCGACTTGCGAGAAACCGAGCGAATTCTGCAGCCAGAACGGCAGCGCGACGAACGCGAGCATCTGCGACGTGAACGACGCGGTCGACGTGTAGACCGACAGCGCGAACATCGGGATGCGCATCAGGTCGACGGGCAGGAGCGGCGCCGGCTGCGACAACTGACGCTTCACGAAGAAGTAGCCGACCACGAACGCGACGGCCAGTTCGGCCGCGACGTACCCATGACTTTCGCCGTGACCGAGCCCGTCGACGGCCGTGATCAAGAGGCCGAACACGCACGCGTTCATCAGCGCGCTCGGGAAGTCGTACGGCGCGTCGTGCAGCGGGTTGGCCGGCAGCGCCCGCAGGCTGCCGAGCACGGCCGCGATCCCGATCGGCACGTTGACCGCGAACAGCCACGGCCACGACGCGAACGACAGGATCGCGGACGCGACCGTCGGCCCGATCGCCGACGACAGCGCGACCACCATCGCGTTGATCGACAGCCCGCGTCCGAGCAACGACGACGGGTAGATCATCCGCACGAGCGCCGCGTTGACGCTCATGATGCCGGCCGCGCCGAACCCCTGGATCACGCGCATCACGGCCAGCATCGGCAGCGAGCCGGCGAGCGCGCAGCCGAGCGACGCCGCGGTGAACAGCGCGAGCCCGGCGATGTAGATGCGGCGATAACCGATGCGTTCGCCGAGCGACGCGAGCGGCAGCAGCGTGATCGTGACCGCGAGCTGGTACGCGTTGACGATCCAGATCGACGCGGCGTCGGACGCGTGCAGATCGCGCGCGATGGTCGGCAAGGCGACGTTGGCGATGGCGCCGTCGAGCACGGCGAGCGTGATGCCCAGGGCGACGCAGACGATCGCCCAGTAGCGTTGCGGAAGCGGCAGGCCGGTATCGGCGTTCATGACGGGAGCGATAGCAGGGTTGTCCGCGCGCCCGGTTGCAGGTTGCGTGCGCAACCATGTACAAGGGTGGCGGCGATGAACGGCCCGGCCGGCGCGGCTGCACCGGCGCGGGGCCGGTCGAGTGTATCACCGGGCCGCATCGCGCGCCGCCAAGCCGCGCAGTGGCCGGCTGGCGCGCGCATTCAGCCTTCGAAGTCGAGACCGCCGAGCCGCACGAGCGGCTCGGCCTGCGTACGCGACGCGAGATCGATGTCGCGCGCGCTTTGCCATGCGCCGAGCTTTCTCGGCAGCGCGGCGAGATAGTGCTCGAAGCGCTCCCGGCCGTCCGGTTCCATCAACCGCTCGATCTCGTCGGTGTCCCACGTCAGCTCGAGATTCAGCGGATGCACGAAGCCGCTCACGTGCTCGTGCGGCGCGCTGCGGATCTGGACGCGCGTCGGATGTCCGTGCCCGCCATAGGGGACGACGTCGATCTGCACGTGTTCCGCGAAGAACGCGGCGATCGCCTGCGCGATGCGCGGTGCGAATTCGGTATCGAAACGGCGGGCGGTTTCGGGCTGCATGAAGGCGTCTCCTGTGTGCCGAAAATCGTAGCACGGCGACGACGCGTTTCGGCGCGAGCGATACCGGTAATCGCGCGTTACCACTTGCTGCATCTATTACGGCCGCGCACCGCCACAATGCATCCCATCCAGTACCACTTCGCGTGGGAGTCCATCATGAAAAAGATTGCCGCAGTGTGTGTCCTTGCCGGTTCGCTCGCGGTCGCGGGCCCGGCGTCCGCGCATGGCCGCGACGGCGGCGCCGTGATCGGCGCATTGATCGGCGGCGCGGTGCTGGGCGCGATCGTGACGTCGGCGATGAATCCGCCCGTCGCGTACCAGGCACCCGTGTACCAGGCGCCGGCCTATCAGCCGCCGACGTACTACCAGGCGCCCGCGTACCAGCAGCCGGCCTACCCGACCTATCAGCAGGCGCAGTACCAGGACGACGGCCCGAACTATTGCTACGACCGCTACCAGCGTGCGTATGTGTGCGGGGCGCCGGTGCAGGGCGGTTACGCGCGGCCGGCCGGCTGGTAATTCAAGCACGCGTGGCGCGAGCGGATTCCGGGCCGCTCGGCCAGCAGCGGTCGACATTTGCTTCGCCGGGCCGAACGACGAAAGGCCCTCGCTCGATGCGAGGGCCTTTGTCTTTTTGTGTGGTCGTTCGTGGGGCGGAGCGATACGCCGCCAGCGCATCGGCGGGCCGTGCGCGGATACAAACGGTTGCAATTGCGCGTCAGTGGCGATGGCCGCCGCCGTCGCCGCGACCGTGTCCGCCGCCGCCGCCTTCGTTCCAGTCGCCGCGGCGTCCGCCGCCGCGCCACCAGCCGTTGCCGCGGTTGCCGCGATCGCCGTCCCAGTGATGGTAGTCGCGCCGGCCGCGATCCCAGTCGCGTCCGCCGCCACCGCCCCAGATGTTGACCGTGCCGTACACGGGAGACGGGGCGTACGCGTAGCCGGGATCGGAATAGTAGGGCTGCCCGTAGCCGTATCCGGCGTCCGGGGCGACGACGCAGCCGGCCAGCAGGGTGGCGACGCCGGCGGCAGCAATGAGCTTCAGCATGATGTTCTCCGTTGGTTGCGCTATAAGTACCGCGCCCGCGGATTGCCGGCTGTTTGCAATTGTGTCGCCAAATTACAGCCTCGTAAGGTCTTGCGCCGAAAGTGTTAGCATCCGGGGCTCATTTGTTTTTCAGGAGCACATCGATGACATTCGCGATCCGGGCCGCGCTGGCTGCCTTCTGCGTGACGACGGCCGCCGCCTGCGTGGCCGCGCCGGCCTCCGCGCCCGCCGTGCCGGCCGAGTCGATCAAGATGTTCCCGCAGGCCGCGGCCGGCCAGCAGCGCGTCGTGATCGCGCTGCCCGCGCTCGAGAACGAGGGCGATGCGCGCGTCGAGCTGATGATCGGCAAGACGCTGCAGACCGACTGCAACCAGCAGTGGTTCGGCGGCGAGCTGACCGCCGAGGACGTGAAGGGCTGGGGCTATACGTATTACCGGCTCACCGACGTGAAGGGGCCGGCATCGACGCTGATGGCGTGCCCGGGCCAGGCGCCGCAGCAACGGTTCGTGCAGGTGCGCGGCGACGGTCAACTGCTGCGCTACAACAGCCGCCTGCCGCTCGTCGTCTATGTACCGGACGGCTTCGACGTGCGTTATCGCGTGTGGCATGCGTCGAAGGACGTGCAGCAGGCTGCGAAGCAGTAACCTTTCCTTTCAGCGGCGTCCTGCCGCTACACACCGGCCGCGCTGCCCGTACCGACGAGCGCCGGCCAGGCAGCCAGCGCGGCTTGCGCGATGGCCTCCAGATCGCGGCGGCTCGCGCCGTCGCGCGCCTGGATCGACATGCCCTGCTGAACCGTCACGTAGTAGCGGGCGATCGCATCGAGATTCGCGTGCGCGGATATTTCGCCAGTCGCGACGCCTTGCGCGAGGCGTTCCCGCAACGCGTCGACCGTGCCCTCGCGCATCGCGATCAGCGTTTGCCGGACCATGTCCGACCGTTCGGCCGGATGCAGCGCCGACAGCACGATCAGGCAGCCGGCCGGCTTCGAGCGCCGCGTGAACACGCGCGCGGTATCCATCAGGTAGTTCTGCACGGCGTCGTACGCGCTCGCCGCCCGTTCGACACCCCCCCAGATTTCCTGTCCCTCGGTTGCGCGGTAATGCTCGAGCGCTTGCCGGAACAACGCTTCCTTGCTGCCGAAGGCCGCATACAGGCTCGGCGACGCGATGCCCATCGCGGCCGTCAGGTCCGTCATCGACGCCCCTTCGTAGCCGAGACGCCAGAACACCTCCATCGCGCGATCCAGCGCCGCTTCCTTGTCGAAGCTTCTCGGTCGGCCTCGTTCAGCCATTGCGTTCGTCCCTTCGTCGATATCTGTATCGATCGATAAAATAAATCAATTGACTGTGCGGCGCAACTTGTCACATTCTGTGTTGGTCGTTACATAAATGAGGAAAGGAACCGACATGAATCGACTTCAGGGCAAGCGTGCACTCATCACGGGCGGCAGCCGCGGCATCGGCGCGGCGATCGCGAAACGGCTGGCGGCCGATGGCGCGGACGTCGCGATCACGTATGAAAAATCGGCCGAGCGGGCCCAGGCTGTGGTTGCCGGCATCGAGGCGCTGGGTCGCAGAGCCGTTGCGATCCAGGCCGACAGCGCCGATCCGGCTGCCGTGCGCAACGCGGTCGATCGTGCCGCGGAAGTGCTCGGCGGCCTCGACATCCTCGTCAACAACGCGGGGATTTTCCGGGCCGGCGCGCTGGACGACCTCACGCTCGACGATATCGACGCGACGCTGAACGTGAACGTGCGTGCGGTGATCGTCGCGTCGCAGGCGGCGGCGCGACACCTCGGGGAGGGCGGGCGCATCGTGTCGACCGGCAGTTGCCTCGCGACGCGCGTGCCCGATGCGGGGATGAGCCTCTATGCGGCGAGCAAGGCTGCGTTGATCGGCTGGACGCAAGGGCTCGCGCGCGACCTCGGCGCGCGCGGCATCACGGTCAACATCGTGCATCCGGGGTCGACCGATACCGACATGAACCCGGCCGATGGCGAGCATGCCGATGCGCAACGTTCGCGGATGGCGATTCAGCAGTACGGCAAGGCCGACGACGTGGCGGCGCTCGTGGCGTTCGTCGTCGGGCCGGAAGGGCGGTCGATCAACGGGACCGGGTTGACAATCGATGGCGGGGCGAACGCGTAAACGCCGATGCCCGGCGTGAGTTGGCCGGGTGGCGGTGCGTTCGTTGTTCGTTATTGGCAGCCGAGGCGCTGGTGCTCGGCTTCCAGGTCGGCCCGTTTGTCGTAGGCGCGTAGTTCGTTGCGCGGCTTGCGGTCCGGGCCCATCCCGCGCACGACCTTCTGGCCGCGGTCGGGCGAGTGCGTGACCGCGTCGATGCCGGCGGCCAGTTCCCGGCAGCGGGCGTCGGAGTAGGTGCTTTCCGGGCGCGGGGCTGCCGAGGCAGTGACGTTGGCGATGCCCGGGCTGACGTAGCGCTGTTTCGCAGAGGCCGCGCCGGTGTCGGCGGCATTTGCCGTGGCGGTCATCGTTGAAAGCGCAGCGAGTGCCGCGATCGTTCGAATCATTCGAGAAGTCCGTGTGCTGAACCGAAGAAGGTTCGGAATTCTACGCAATGTTCGCTGCATGTCTGCGGCGAATGGACGAGGTGTGGTTACGTGTCGCACGTCGTGGTGAACGCCCGATTGCACACCTCTTCGTGTGTTGTGCTGCACACGCAAGCAACATCCTCGGACCGCCGAACAGCAAAAAGCCCGCTTGCTTTCGCAAAGCGGGCTTCGGCATTTGGTTGCGGGGGTAGGATTTGAACCTACGACCTTCGGGTTATGAGCCCGACGAGCTGCCAGACTGCTCCACCCCGCGGCGCGAAGTGTACTTCGGGTTGGTGCTGAGAGTCAAACGATTCGTGCGGAGACGGGTTGATCCCATATCGGGCCTGTTCCTTGAAACGACTGCAGCGCAGTGAAGCCGATGCGTACAGCCGCAAATTTTTCACACTCGCCACAATATTCGCGCGCCTGAAACGTCTTCAGACGCATGGAACCGCCACCCACTTCGCAACCGATGACCGACTCAGACCGCGACATCACTGCGACAGTGATGCGTGAACGAACGAGGCTAGGGAACTTCATTCGGCGCCGGATCCGCGACCCGGACGATGCCGAGGACGTTCTGCAGGATGTGCTTCACGAATTCGTACAGGCTTATCGACTGCCTGCGCCGATCGAACAGGCGAGCGCGTGGCTGTTCCGTACCGCGCGCAATCGCATCATCGATCGTTTTCGCAAGAAGAAGGAGCAGCCACTGATTGATCTGCTCGGTGCCGAGGACGAAGCGGACAGCGAGTATCGCCTGGATCTCGCGCTACCGGCGCACGATGCCGGCCCTGAAGCGCTCTACGCTCGCACGCTGTTGCTCAAGGCGTTGCAGGATGCGCTGGACGAATTGCCGGCGAATCAGCGCGAGGTTTTCATCGCGCACGAACTGGAAGGGCTGTCGTTCAAGGAGATGGCCGCGCAGAGCGGCGTCACGCTCAACACGCTGCTCGCGCGCAAACGCTACGCGGTCCTGCATCTGCGTGCTCGACTGCAACCCATTTATGACGAACTGGATAACTAGAGGAGTCGACGGATGAATTTTCGAATCAGATGTGCAGGCAAAGCGCTGCTCGTGGTGGTCGCCATCGGTGTGCTCGGGTGGGTCGTCATGATGCTGTGGAACTGGGTGATTCCGGGGTTATTCGTCGGTGCCCGGACGATCGACTTCGCCCATGCGCTGGGCCTGCTCGTGTTGAGCCGCATCCTGTTCGGCGGATTCCGCGGACATCGCGGGTGGCACGGCCGGCGACACTGGCGCAAGTGGGAAGCCATGACGCCTGAAGAACGCGAGCAGTTTCGGGCCGCATGGCGATCGCGCGGCAAGCGGGCCACGGAGGAGTGAACATGCGTGAGAAATCAGCGGCCGACTGCAAGCAGAAGGCGGGCGTGATTGCGCCCGTCGTCGATCTGAAACGTTGTGAAGGGAAGGGGGATTGCGTCACCGTTTGCCCTGAAAACGTGTTCGAGGTCCGGCGCATCGACGAGGCCGATTATCTCGACCTCGGTCTGATACATCGCTTCAAGCTGCGCGTGCATGGAATGAAAGTCGCGTACACGCCGAATGCGCAAGCCTGCCGGTCATGCGGGCTTTGCGTGACGGCGTGCCCTGAACGCGCGATTACGCTTGCACGACGGGCATAGCGTCGCCCGTGTTTGCTGATGATGGAGCGATAGCGCCGCAGGCCTGATGGCGGATAGCAGTCGCTGGATACGCCGTCTACGTGATCAATCTCGTCAAGGAATGCACTTGGTTTCTACCACCCACGCTCTTTTGCAACGGCTTCATGAAGAGAGCCAGCGCGAAATCATCGCCCGCGCACGCGCGCAGTTCCAAGGGCCGAACGAGGCGTTTCCGACGCTCGTCGACGAATACGAAGCACTCGCCCCGAGGTTGCGAGGGCGGTTTCTCGAAACGTTCGGTTTGTTCACCGAAGATTTCGAGTTGTCGGCAGGCAGTGCTTTATCGTTGGCCGTGTCGGCGGAAACGGGAAGATTCTTGCGCAATATGGTGCTCGCGCAACGGCCGGCCAGAATCCTTGAACTCGGCAGTTCGTGCGGCGTGTCGACACTGTATTTCGCCGACGCGTTGCGCACGCTGGGCCGTGGTGTGGTCATCGCGACCGAATGCGATGCGTTCAAGTGCGCGCGTTTGCGCGATCACGTCGAAACAGCCGGCCTGGACGCCTATGTCGATTTGCGCGAGGGTGATGTATTCGAGACGGTTGCCGGGCTGGATGGGACCGTCGACATGGTGTTTATCGATGTCTGGGCCGACGCCTATCTGAAGCTGTTCAAGCAGATCGAGCACTTGCTGCGGCCGGGATCGGTCGTCCTGGCTGACAACATGTACACGTCCGAGGACGCCGTTCGACCGTATAAGCAATACCTCGACGAGGAGCCGCGGTTTTCGACCACGACGCTGGATTTTGAGTCAGGGGTGGAGTTTACGGTGGTTGTTGCTTAGCAGGAGTTCTCGTGAATCGGGAGGATCGCCTAGATTCGTATTGCAGAACGTGCCTGATGAACTTGATGGTTACCCAGTGCATAGCAAAGCGGCCGCGATTTCGCGCGGAATCGCGGGCCGTGACCAGTCAGTGATTTATTCGAAGCCCCGCATCGAGCGGGGCTTCTCACATCAGACGAAACGCGCGATGATGCGACGATGCTAGACCGAGAGGAGGGCCCACGCCAGCCACTTCGTTGCGCATTCACCTGTTGGATACCGACGACTTCACAATGACGTCGACGTGTGATCGACGTCGGTGCATATGGACGCCAACCCCTTGATCGTTGATCGGGAGCATTTCCTATGACGGACGTTTCTTTGGATACGGTAACTGTTGCGGGAGGCGGCGCTGTTGCCCGCACTTTGAGATCGATGGCTAGCGACGTTGCAAACGTCAAGAGCTTTGGTGCGGTAGGGGATGGGGCGAGTGATGATACCGCGGCCATTCAGGCTGCTGTGAATTCTCTCGGAGCAGGCGGAGTTGTCTTCTTTCCGGCCGGTACATATCGGGTCTCGTCTGCTATCAACTCCACTGTCCGGGGGATAGTCTTTTCCGGATCAGGGTCCCAAGGATCCATTCTGTCGACATCTTCTGCGACGGCAGATGTGTTGACTATTTCAGGCTGGGATTCTGGAGTCGAGGGCCTTGGATTCGCCTCATCAGTTACTCGAACTGCAGGGTCGTTTGTTGTGTTGACCGGAGCATTTGGTCATATCGAAAAGTGTAGATTTGACGGGCATTATTGCGCGGTAAATATAAATTCACCTGCTGCTCCAATTTCTGTTCGAGATTGCATATTTCATAATGCGACCCCGGCGTCCACTTCGCCAGGAGGAGGGGGAATATGGATCAACGTTCCGGGAACTGATGTTCGGTTGGATGGGTTGATCTTCATCAACGATACTGTCGCGTCACCAACGTATGGAATTAACGTGGTTGCGGTTGGAGCATTGATGCTGGACAACAGTGATATTGTTGGCCAGGGAACGGCTCTTCTCGTGAACCCGGGCTCTGGAAGCACCGCGCAAGCAATTTTCGCAACCAACACCTATTTTGATACTTGTACCGGTAATTGCGTAACAATACAACCGGCCGCCGGCGGCAACGTGTTGTGGGTGAAGTTTACCAATGTCTGGGCAAGCCCCGCGAACGGCGGTGGAAATGGAATATTTATCGATGGAAGTTCAGGTGTTGTTGCGGACGTGAATATTTCCAGTTTTGTGGTCCACAACGACTACAGGCCGTCTCAATCTGGAATATTGTTCCAGGGCGCTCACGTCAAAAATGTGAGTATTTCTAATGGAATGTGCGCTGGTTTTGTCTACGGCGTTGTGGCCGGTCCGGGTGTATGTGATTTCACGATTACTGGCGTAACAGCCGGTGCTTATGATCCGACAACCCAGCCAAACAATTATGGAATTGTTGTTAGTACGGGGGCTTCTGATCGCTATATTATTAGCGGAAACAGGGCTTATGGGAATCTGATTAAAAACTTGGTCGATAATGGTACTGGAACGAATAAAGTTGTCCAGCTGAACCTTGCCCCTTGACGGATATCGCGGGCTCGTGGCGAGTGACTACCGATAGCTACTCGGCTCCATTTTGTCCATGGAGCGCCTCGTACGCCTTGCTATAGACCCTATCCGACACAAGGATGTGCGCGACTTTTTGGCCAAACTTGGGAAGTGTTGGGAACCAGGCTGGTCCCCCCGACAGGAATCGAACCTGTATCTAGCGCTTAGGAGGCGCTTGTTCTATCCATTGAACTACGGGGAGAGCCAAGTCCGGGCATTCGCGCAAAAGAAGGCGAACCGGACGGCGGTGTGGACAGCGCGCAGAGTATAGCAAACGCGCGGCGCGTCGGCGGGGCGGAATGCACCTCCGACGCGCGTATCGCGTGACCAACCGCGATCGAAACAGAAAATCAGAAATCGACGACGACGAAATCTTCCTTGCCCACGTCGCACAGCGGGCAGCGCCAGTCGGCGGGAATGTCGGCGAAACGCGTGCCGGCCGGGATGCCTTCGTCGGGCAGCCCTTCCGCTTCGTTGTAGACCCACCCGCAAATCAGGCAGACCCAGCTCTGGTATTCGGTTACTTCGCTCATGTTGCGCTCGGGATAATGAAAATTCGGCGATGCCGTCCGCAGCGTGGCCGGCGGACGAAAGGCGCAATGGTACCGGAATTTCGCCTAACGCCTGCGCAACGTCGTTTTAAACGTACGCATCGCGAACAACCGGCGCCGTCGCGTCGGTCGGGCATGCAGTGTATGCTTCGTGGGCCTGTCAATCTGAAGGAGGAAACGATGCTCAACAGAAAGTGGATCGCGGGTGCAGTCTGTGTCGCGGCGCTGGCCGTATCGACGCTCGCGCGCGCCGAGGCGCGTGTGTTCTTCGTCGAGCCGCAGGACGGCGCGACGGTGTCGAGCCCCGTACACGTGAAGTTCGGTCTCGAAGGCATGGCGCTCAAGCCGGCCGGCGACATGACCCCGGATACCGGTCACCATCATCTGCTGATCGACGGCAAGCCGGTGCCGAAGGGCGACGTGATCCCGGCGACCGACCATTCGCTGCATTTCGGCAAGGCCCAGACCGAAACCGACGTGAAGCTGCCGTCTGGCCAGCACACGCTGACGCTGCAGCTCGGTGACGGCGCGCACCGTTCGTACGGTCCCGAACTGAGTTCGACGATCACGGTCAACGTGAAGTAACCGCACGTTCTGCGCCGGCGCTCGCCGCGCCGCGCATGGGATCGGTCGATCGGCCGGCCGCGGGCATCCGGCCGGCGTTTCGCCGTTTACGCGGGCACGTAAACGGCGGCCGGCATCCAAAGCGAAAAACCGCCCGCAACCCGCTCACGGCCCCGCGCCGACGCACTTCAAGCTTAGCCTGCGGCGCTCGTCCATCCAGCCAAGCCGATCCCGGCCCGCGCGCCCGGTACAATGGGCGCTTCCGATTTCTCTCTTCGCCGTCTCCCCATGTCGCTCTATTCCATTACCGGCGCGCAGCTCGCGTTCGGTCACGTCGCGTTGCTCGATCACGCGGATTTCTCGCTGGAAGCCGGCGAGCGGGTCGGCCTGATCGGCCGCAACGGCGCGGGCAAGTCGTCGCTGCTGAAGATCGTCGCCGATCTCGCGAAGCCCGACGACGGGCTGGTCACGCGTCAGCAGGAGCTCGTGACGGTCTACGTGCCGCAGGAGCCCGAATTCGAGCCGGGCGCGACGGTGTTCGACGCGGTCGCGTCGGGGCTCGCGCACACGCGCGAACTGCTCGAAGAATACGAGTCGATCGCGCACCGCCTCGCGGAGATCCCGGAAGGCGCCGAGCACGATGCGCTGCTCGCGCGGATGAACGCGCTGCAGTCGTCGCTGGACGCGCACGACGCGTGGAACTGGCGCACGCGCGTGTCGATGACGCTCGCGCAGATCGGCCTGCAGGACGTCGACGCAAGCGTCGACGCGCTGTCGGGCGGGATGCAGAAGCGCGTCGCGCTGGCGCGCGCGCTGGTGCTGCAGCCCGACGTGCTGCTGCTCGACGAACCGACCAACCACCTCGACTTCGACGGCATTCGCTGGCTGGAAGAGCTGCTCGTCGCGCAGCGCGCGGGCCTGCTGTTCATCACCCACGATCGCGCGTTCCTCGACCGCGTCGCGACGCGCATCGTCGAGCTCGATCGCGGTCGGCTGCTGTCGTATCCGGGCAATTTCTCCGCGTACCAGACGCGCAAGGCGCAGCAGCTCGAAGTCGAGCGGGTGGAGAACGAGAAGTTCGACAAGTTGCTCGCGCAGGAAGAAGTGTGGATCCGCAAGGGCGTCGAAGCGCGCCGCACGCGCAGCGTCGGCCGCATCGCGCGACTCGTGCAGATGCGCAACGAGCGCGCGGAGCGCCGCAATGCGCAGGGCAACGTGAAGCTCGATGTCGCACAGGGCGAGAAGTCCGGCAAGATCGTCGCGGAGCTGACCGACGTGACGAAGCGCTACGGCGGCCGCACGGTGGTCGACCGCTTCTCGACGACGGTCATGCGCGGCGACAAGATCGGCTTCGTCGGCCCGAACGGCGCCGGCAAGACGACGTTGCTGAAGCTGATCCTCGGCGACCTGAAGCCCGACGAAGGCACGGTGCGCACCGGCACGAACCTGCAGGTCGCGTATTTCGACCAGATGCGCGCGCAGCTCGACCAGGAGAAGAGCCTGGCCGACACGATCAGCCCGGGGAGCGAATGGGTCGAGATCGGCGGCGTGCGCAAGCACGTGATGAGCTACCTCGGCGATTTCCTGTTCGCGCCGGAGCGCGCGCGTTCGCCGGTGAAGTCGCTGTCGGGCGGCGAGCGCAACCGGCTGCTGCTCGCGCGGCTGTTCGCGCGCCCGGCCAACGTGCTGGTGCTCGACGAACCGACCAACGACCTCGACATCCCGACGCTCGAACTGCTCGAAGAGCTGCTGGCCGACTACGACGGCACGGTGCTGCTGGTCAGCCACGATCGCGCGTTCCTCGACAACGTCGTGACGTCGGTGATCGCGGCGGAGGGCGACGGCAAGTGGCGCGAATATGTCGGCGGCTTCACCGACTGGCAGATCCAGAGCGAGCGCTCGGAGCAGCTCGCGCAGCAGGAAGCGGCGAAGCGCGCGGTCAAGGAAGCGGCGCCCGCGAAGGACGAGCCGGCGAAGAGCGCGGCCGGCCGCAACGCGCAGCGCACGGTGAAGCTGTCGTTCAACGAGCAGCGCGAGCTCGATTCGCTGCCGGAGAAGATCGCCGCGCTCGAAGCTGAGCAGAAGACGATCAACGCGCAGCTCGAAGATGGCGCGATTTTCGCGAAGGACCCGCAGGAAGGCACGCGCCTGACCGAGCGGTTCGCGGCGATCGACGACGAATTGCTCGCCGCGCTCGAACGGTGGGAAACGCTCGAGGCGAAGCGCAAGCCGGTGTGACGCGCGCGGTGCGCGCCGATCCCGCGATTGGCGTGCCACGCGGAACCAGTAAAATACCGCGCGTCCAGGGCAAGCGCCGCACATGCCGCGCGCCCGCTTTCGGAGCAGTCCAAGCACACCGTTGTTTCGATTCGCTTTTTTACGGAACTCAACGTTTTGTCCACGACGTTATCCACACGAGGTGTGGACAACGTCCCGATGAATGACGAAATTCAGCGCCTATGTCAACGAAGAAACCCAGCGCGGCCTATAGCGAAGCATCGATCAAGGTGCTCAAGGGTCTCGAGCCGGTCAAGCAGCGTCCCGGCATGTACACCCGTACCGAGAATCCGCTGCACATCATCCAGGAAGTCATCGACAACGCGTCCGACGAGGCGCTCGGCGGCTACGGCAAGCAGATCACGGTCACGCTGCACGCTGACCAGTCGGTCTCGGTCGAAGACGACGGCCGCGGCATCCCGTTCGGCATGCACCCCGAAGAAGGCGTGCCGGTCGTCGAGATCGTGTTCACGCGCCTGCATGCGGGCGGCAAGTTCGACAAGGCCGCGGGCGGCGCCTATACGTTCTCGGGCGGCCTGCACGGGGTCGGCGTGTCGGTCACGAACGCACTCGCGACGCGTCTCGACGTGACGGTGTGGCGCGACGGCAAGATCGCCGAACTCGGCTTCGCCGACGGCGACGTCGTGAAGCCGCTGTCCACGCAAGGCGCGGGCCGCGGCGAGAAGAAATCCGGCACGCGCGTGCAGGTGTGGCCGAATCCGAAGTACTTCGATTCGCCGAACCTGCCGCTCGGCGAGCTGCAACGCCTGCTGCGCTCGAAGGCCGTGCTGCTGCCGGGCGTCGAGGTCGTGCTCGTCAACGAAAAGACGGGCGAGCGCCAGACGTGGAAGTATGAAGACGGCCTGCGCGGCTACCTGCTCGACGAAATGAACGGCAGCGAGCTGCTGATCCCGCTGTTCGAAGGCGAGCGCTTCGCTGATTCGCGTTCGACCGACGAAACCTTTGCCGAGGGCGAGGGCGCGTCGTGGGTCGTCGCATGGAGCGAGGAAGGTTCGCTCGTGCGCGAGTCGTACGTGAACCTGATCCCGACGCCGGCCGGCGGCACGCACGAGTCGGGCCTGCGCGACGGTCTCTACCAGGCCGTGAAGAGCTTCGTCGAGTTGCACAACCTGCAGCCAAAGGGCGTGAAGCTGCTCGCGGAAGACGTGTTCGCGCGCGTGTCGTTCGTGCTGTCCGCGAAGGTGCTCGATCCGCAGTTCCAGGGGCAGATCAAGGAGCGGCTGAACAGCCGCGACGCGGTGAAGCTCGTATCGTCGTTCTCGCGTCCGGCGCTCGAGTTGTGGCTGAACCAGCACGTCGAGCACGGCAAGAAGCTTGCCGAACTCGTGATCAAGCAGGCGCAGGCGCGCACGCGCGCCGGCCAGAAGGTCGAGAAGCGCAAGAGCTCGGGCGTCGCGGTGCTGCCCGGCAAGCTGACCGATTGCGAGACGGAAGATATCGCGCGCAACGAACTGTTCCTGGTCGAGGGCGACTCGGCGGGCGGCTCCGCGAAGATGGGCCGCGACAAGGAATACCAGGCGATCCTGCCGCTGCGCGGCAAGGTGCTGAACACGTGGGAAACCGAGCGCGACCGCCTGTTCGCGAACAACGAGGTGCACGACATCTCGGTCGCGATCGGCGTCGATCCGCACAGCCCCGACGACACCGTCGACCTGTCGAACCTGCGCTACGGCAAGATCTGCATCCTGTCGGACGCGGACGTCGACGGCTCGCACATCCAGGTGCTGCTGCTCACGCTGTTCTTCAAGCATTTCCCGCAACTGATCGAGCGCGGCCACGTGTTCGTCGCGCGTCCGCCGCTGTTCCGCGTCGACGCGCCCGCGCGCGGCAAGAAGCCCGCGCAGAAGCTCTATGCGCTCGACGACGGCGAGCTCGAGGCGATCCTCGACAAGCTGCGCAAGGACGGCGTGCGCGACACGCAGTGGAGCATCAGCCGCTTCAAGGGCCTCGGTGAAATGAGCGCCGAGCAGCTGTGGGACACGACGATGAATCCCGACACGCGCCGCCTGATGCCGGTGAAGCTCGGCGAGCTCGACTACGAGGCGACCGTCGCGCGGATGACGATGCTGATGGGCAAGGGCGAGGCAGCCGCGCGGCGCGGCTGGCTCGAGGAAAAGGGCAACGACGTCGAAGCGGACATTTAAGCGGAGCGTTCCGCGCGGCCGGGCATGACGCCCGGCCCGGCCTCACGCCACTTACGAATACGGAATTCAGATGGACGACAATACTTCCGATCTCTTTGCCAGCCCCGACGCACCCGAGAGCGACGCGCTGACGCTCGGCAACTACGCGGAGCAGGCGTATCTCAGCTACGCGGTCAGCGTCGTGAAGAGCCGCGCGCTGCCCGACGTGTGCGACGGCCAGAAGCCGGTGCAGCGCCGGATCCTGTTCGCGATGAACGAAATGGGCCTGGGGCCCGACGCGAAGCCGGTGAAGTCGGCGCGCGTGGTCGGCGACGTGCTCGGTAAATACCACCCGCACGGCGACCAGTCGGCATACGACGCGCTCGTGCGGCTCGCGCAGGATTTCTCGCTGCGCTACCCGCTGATCGACGGGCAGGGCAACTTCGGCTCGCGCGACGGCGACGGCGCTGCGGCGATGCGTTACACGGAAGCGCGCCTCACGCCGATCGCGAAGCTGCTGCTCGACGAGATCGACCAGGGCACGGTCGACTTCATGCCGAACTACGACGGCTCGTTCGAGGAGCCGAAGACGCTGCCGAGCCGCATGCCGTTCGTGCTGCTGAACGGCGCGTCGGGCATCGCGGTCGGCCTCGCCACCGAAATCCCGTCGCACAACCTGCGCGAAGTCGCGGCGGCGGCGGTCGCATTGATCCGCAATCCGAAGCTCACGCACGCGGAGCTGATGAACCTGATTCCCGGCCCGGATTTCCCCGGCGGCGGCCAGATCATCTCGAGCGACACCGAAATCGCGGCGGCGTACGAAACGGGCCGCGGCAGCCTGAAAGTGCGCGCGAAATGGAAGATCGAGGATCTCGCGCGCGGCCAGTGGCAGCTCGTCGTCACCGAGCTGCCGCCGAGCACGTCGGGCCAGAAGGTGCTCGAGGAAATCGAGGAACTGACCAACCCGAAGCTCAAGCTCGGCAAGAAGACGCTGACGCCCGAGCAGCTCAACACGAAGAAGGCGATGCTCGACCTGCTCGACGCGGTGCGCGACGAGTCGGGCAAGGAAGCGGCGGTGCGGCTCGTGTTCGAGCCGAAGTCGCGCACGATCGACCAGACGGAATTCGTGAACACGCTGCTCGCGTACACGAGCCTCGAATCGAACGCGACGCTGAACCTCGTGATGATCGGCGCCGACGGCCGGCCGGGCCAGAAGGGCCTGCTGACGATCCTCGACGAATGGGTGAAATTCCGCCAGCTGACGATGACGCGCCGGTGCCGCCATCGTCTCGCGAAGGTCGACGACCGCATCCACATCCTCGAAGGGCGGATGATCGTCTTCCTGAACATCGACGAGGTGATCCGCATCATCCGCGAGTCGGACGAGCCGAAGGCCGCGCTGATGAGCGCGTTCGGCCTCAGCGAGCGGCAGGCCGAGGACATTCTCGAAATCCGCCTGCGCCAGCTCGCGCGGCTCGAGAAGATCAAGATCGAGAAGGAACTCGACGCGCTGCGCGACGAAAAGGCAAAGCTCGAGGAACTGCTCGCGAACGAAAGCGCGATGAAGCGGTTGATGATCAAGGAGATCGAGGCCGATGCGAAGCAGTACGGCGACGATCGCCGCACGCTGATCCAGCAGGAAAAGCGTGCGACGTTCGAGGCGAAGGTGGTCGACGAGCCGGTGACGGTGGTCGTGTCGCAGAAGGGCTGGGTGCGTGCGCTGAAGGGCCACGGGCTCGATCCGGCCGGCTTCACGTTCAAGGCGGGCGACCACCTGTACGCGGCGTTCCAGTGTCGCACGCCGGATCGCCTGATCGCGTGGGGCAGCAGCGGCCGCGTGTATTCGGTCGACGTGTCGGTGCTGCCGGGCGGGCGCGGCGACGGCGTGCCGGTCACGTCGCTGATCGAGCTCGAATCGGGCTCGCACCTGATGCACTACTACGCGGCGCCGGCCGACCAGCAACTGCTGCTCGCGTCGAGCAACGGCTTCGGCTTCCTCGCGAAGGTCGGCGACATGGTGAGTCGCCTGAAGGCCGGCAAGTCGTTCATGACGATCGATGCGGGTGCGGTGCCGCTCGCGCCGATGCCGGTGCTGCCGAACGCGACGCAGGTCGCCTGCCTGTCGAGCGGCGGGCGCTTGCTGGTGTTCGGGATGGACGAGATGAAGACGCTGTCCGGCGGCGGGCGCGGCGTGATCCTGATGGCGCTCGACGACAAGGAAACGCTCGTGCAGGCACTCGCGATCGATCCGTCCGGCGTCGTGCTGATCGGCACCGGTCGCGGCGGCAAGGTGCAGGACGAGACGTTGTCGTATGCCGGGCTCGCGCCGCACATCGGCAAGCGCGCCCGCAAGGGCCGCGCGCCGGACACGAAGCTCAAGGTCGTCACCGAGTTGCGTCCGCTGCTCGGCTGACGCCGCGCGGTCGTCCGGATCGCCCGGTTCATCCGGTTCATTCGGTTCGGCCGCGATCGAAGGCCGCACGTCCGCTTCGGCGGGCGGGCGGCTTTTTCTTTTCTGGCTGGGGGATTCGGGTAAGCAAGCGTGGCGTTGTCACGCGGAATTTGCAAAATAGTGTGAAATCGCGCTGAGGGTCCGAACCGCCGCGCGGCTGGCGAGTCGAACGTCGCTTGATGCCGCGTGCGACGCGGCCGTTCGCTGCACCCCATTCATCACAGGATCGTCCCCATGTCCCACGCCGTTGCCGTCGCGCTGTTTCTTCACCTGCTGGCCGTCGCCGTGTGGGTGGGCGGGATGGTCTTCGCGCACTTCTGCCTGCGTCCCGCACTGTCCGACCTGTCGCCGCAGCTGCGGTTGCCGCTGATCGAAGGCGTGTTCGGCCGCTTCTTCAACTGGGTTTCAGGGGCCGTGATCGTGATCCTGCTGTCCGGCGGCTTCCTGCTGACGAGCTTCGGCGGCGCGCACGCGACGTGGTCGCTGCACGCGATGGCCGGGCTCGGCGTCGTGATGATGCTGATCTTCGGGCACATCCGCTTCGCGTTGTTCCCGCGCATTCGCCGTGCGGTGCAGGCGCAGAACTGGCCGGACGGCGCGCGCGCGGTGAACGCGGTGCGCCTGCTCGTCGTCGTGAACCTCGTGCTCGGCGTCGTCACGATTGGCGCGGCCGTGCTGTCGCGCGGTTTCTGACCGGCTGGCGCCAGCCCTCAGCCCTCAGCCCTCCGTCCCCGGCAGGCTCGACGGCACACGCACCACTACGCGGCAAGCATCGCGTCGAGCAGCCATGACCCGGCCGGCCCGAGCGGCCGGTTGCGCGACCAGACCGCATCCACCCGCACGCGGCGCGGCCAGCCGCGCGCATGCAGTTCGCACAGGCGGTCGCGCGCGAAGTGCTCGACCATCCAGCGCGGCAGTTCAGCCCAGCCGAACCCCAGCACCGCCATCTCCAGCAGCATCAGGTAGCTCGGCGCGAGCCAGTGCTGCGTGCCGACGACGATCCGGTCGTCGGTGCCGCGTCCTTCCGTTTTCACGTAGGTATTGAGGCGCAGTTCGCGCACGTCGCGCAGCGCCGCGTGCGGCACCTCGGCGTCGCCATATGCGGCGAGCGCGTGCGTGCGGCCGACGAACAGCCCGATCTCCGATTCCTCCGCCACCGTCGCCGCGCCGATATCGGCCGGGTAGGTCGCGCGCGCGGCCATCAGCCCGAGTTGCGCGCGGCCTTGCTGGATCAGGTCGAGGACGTCGTCGTGCTCGGCGATCTGGCATTCGAGCTCGAGCGCCGGAAAACGCCGTTCGAGCGCCATCAACGTCTCTTCGTAGCGCTTCGACTGGTACGTATCCGAGACGACGAGCGTGAGCCGCGCTTCCTCGCCGTGCGCGAGCCGGGCGGCCGTGCGGTCGATCGCCGCGCTGGCCTCGAGCGCGCGCTGCACGTGCGGCAGCAGCGCGCGGCCGGCGTCGGTGAGCGTCGGCGCGCGCGTCGAGCGATCGAACAACTGCACGCCGAGGTCGATTTCGAGATTCGCGATCGCTTCCGACACCGTCGACTGGCGCTTGCCGAGCTTGCGTGCGGCGGCCGTAAACGAGCCGAGCAGCGCCGCTTCGGCGAATGCGAGCAGGGCTTCCGGGGCGTGCTGCATGCAGGGCTCCTGACAGCGTTATATCGGTAAAACCGATGATATCAAACTGGATTCATACGGTTATGCCGATCAAAATGGCCGACATGGATCAGGTAACGCATTGGAGCGAATCATGAAACAGATCAATAAAACGGTGACGGAACGGCTACTGCACGCGCTGACGTTCGAACTGGTGGCGATCGCGCTGTGCGCGCCGATCGGCGCATGGCTGCTCGACATGCCGGTATCGCACGTCGGCGTGCTGACGGTGATGGTGTCGCTGATCGCGATGGCGTGGAACATGACGTTCAACACGCTGTTCGACCGCTTCGAGCGTCGGGCCGGGTTGTCGCGCACGCTCGGCATGCGGGTCGCGCACGCGGTGACGTTCGAGCTGGGCCTCGTCGCGATGGTGGTGCCGGTTGCCGCGTGGTGGCTGAACGTGAGCCTCGTCGAGGCGTTGCTGCTCGACCTCGGTATCGTGCTGTTCTTCCTGCCTTACACGTTCTGCTTCAATCTCGCGTACGACGCGCTGCGCGCCCGCTGGATGGCACGCCGGGTTACGGTGCAGGCAGGTTGAGCGGGTGAGGCGGACCAGACCGGACAGGGCGACGGCCGGCGCCCGTCAGCGCGCGGCCCACAGCCACACGCTGCATACCACGGCGACCGCGCCGTACACGGCATAGACGGGCACCTTGAAGCGCGTGAAGCACACCGTGGCGAACGCGCCCGTCAGCCAGTAAACCGGTTCGGCCGGTTCGCGATGCAGGATTTTCACGACGGCGACCACGAGAAAGCCGGTCGTCGCCGCGCGCAGCAGGCGCATCCCGTGCTCGAAGCGCGAATGGCGCTTGAGCCGGAGCAGATGGTTCTGCGCAAACACGACGAGGCATCCCGACGGAATGAACAGCGCGGCGGTGGCGAGCAGCGCGCCGACCCAGCCGTCGGTCAGATAGCCGAGAAACGGCACGACGTTCAGCAACGGCCCCGGCGCGACCGGCGACAGCGCGAACGCCAGCGTGAAGTCGTGATCGGAGATGCCCGTCGCCGGTGAGACGAACAGCGTCTTGAGCACCGGCAGCGCGGAGAAGCCGCCGCCGAACAGCGTCATGCCGGCGCCCGCGAGGCGCGGCCATAGCAATTCCGCCTGGTAATCGCCGGGCAGCGGCACCGCGAACAGCACGACGAGCACGCCGAGCAGCACGAGCAGGGTGCGGTCGCGCTTCGACAGCGTGAAATCGACCGCGTCGCGCTGCGGCGGCCCCGTCAGCCAGCCCGCTGCAAACGCGGCGAACAGAATCCCGACGAAAGCGGCCGGACTATGCGCGAAAGCGAGCAGAATCGTCGATAGTGCGGCGATCGCCTGTTCGAGCCGCGTGCGCGCGAGCGAGCGCACCTGCTTGACCCACGTGACGCCGATCAGCGCGGCGAGCACCATGCCGAAGTGATTGATCAGCATCGGCGCAGCAAGCGAGCGCACGAGCGGCGTCTGATAGAAGATCGCGAACAGCGTCATCAGGATCGAGAACGGCAGCACGCTCGCGATGCCGGCGACCCAGGCGCCGGCACGGCCATGCAGCGTCTGGCCGACCTGCACGGCGACGTTGCAGCCGACGGGGCCCGGGACGAGCCATGCGAGCGCGACGAGATCGCCGAAGACGTGCGGCTCGATGCGCCGCAGCCGCTCCACGTAATGGCGTTCGAGTTGCGCCATCATCGAAAGCCCGCCCCACGAAACGGCCGAAATGCCGGCGACGACCTTGAACAAGGCCCATAGGGATGCCGGTGCCTCTTCGACACGCGCGGTCGCTTCGACTTCGACGGTTGTCATGATTGGTGTGGTTGGCGCAGGGCCAGATCTCTCGCGTATGGCCGTGCCGGCGGCCCGCCGACACGTCGGCCCTCCCGATTGTCCGCTGCGCATCATGACACTGCCATGCGCGAAAACGCTAGTTAATGAATTGAACGATCGGATCGGAAAACGCAACGATTGCGGCGTTGCACAACGCGCGCGCCTGCAGCAGTGCGGCGCTCATGCGCCCGTGCTGCCGGTCGCGCGATGCGCGACGACATTCGGATGCTCGCCGCGCACGCCGAAGCGGGCGATCAGCGCGGGAATCGCATCGGCCGGCACCGGGCGCGAGAACAGGAAGCCCTGCGCCTCGATTTCGCCGAGCGCGGACAGCCACGTGATCTGCTCCTCGGTCTCCGTGCCCTCGACGACGACGGTCAGCCCGAGCGAGCGCGCGAGATGCACGATCGACGACACCATCACGCACACGCTGCGGTCGTTCGGAATCGCCTGCACGAACGAGCGGTCGACCTTCAGCGTGTCGACGGAGAAGCGGTGCAGGTACGACAGCGACGAGTAGCCGGTGCCGAAATCGTCGAGCGCGATCCGGATGCCGAGCTTTTTCAGCGCGACGATCTTCTCGGACACGAGTTCCGGATATTCCATCATCGCGGTCTCGGTGATCTCGATCTCGAGCCGGTTCGCGGGGATGCCGGTGTCCTGCAGCGCCTGCGAGATCGTCTCGATCAGGTCGCCGCGCCAGAACTGCACGGGCGAGATGTTGACCGCGAGCGTCAGCGTGTCGTGGCCTTCGTCGCGCCAGCGCGCGATCTGCTCGCACGCGGTACGGATCACGAAGTCGCCGATCGGCACGATCAGGCCGGTCGATTCGGCGATCGAAATGAATTCGTTCGCGGAGATGACGCCGTGCTCGGGGTGATCCCAGCGTGCCAGCGCTTCGAAGCCGGTGATGGTGCGATGCGTGAGGTCGATCTTCGGCTGGTACGCGAGGAACAGCTGCCCCTCGGCGAGCGCGACGCGCAATTGCTGTTCCCAGCGCATCAGGTGGTCGGCGCGGTGCGACAGGTGCGGCGCATAGAACTGGTAGCAGTTCTTGCCGGCGTCCTTCGCGCTGTACATCGCGAGGTCGGCCTTTTTCAGCAGGTCGATCTCGCTTTCGTTCGCGACGGTGTGCAGCGCGATGCCGATGCTCGCATGCAGCACGAACGAACTGCCGCGCACGTCGAACGGCTCGCCGAACATCCGGATGATCGCTTCCGCGAGCCGCACCGCGCGCCGCTCGACGTCGTCGCCCTTCATCACGACGACGAACTCGTCGCCGCCGATGCGCGCGAGCGAGCCTTCGTCGCCGACCGCATCGGCCAGGCGCGACGCGGTCATCTGCAGCACGATGTCGCCGGCGTTGTGGCCGAGCGTGTCGTTGACGGTCTTGAAGTTGTCGAGATCGATGAACAGCAGGCCGAGCCGCGACAGGCTCGCGGGCATCGACACGTCGTTGCGCAGCCCGCGCAGCGTCGCATAGCGGTTCGCGAGGCCGGTGAGCAGGTCGTATTCGGCGAGCTGCGTCATTTCGCGCTCGCGGCCGAGCAGCTTGCCGATCAGGCCCGTCGCGACGCCGAAGAACGCGAGCATCGCGAGCGTGATGAAGCTCGTCATCAGCAGGTAGACGTTGCGCGTGTGGGTGTAGTCCGCGAACTCTTCCGTCTGCGACAGCCCGACCATCACCGCGAGCGGGTAGCCGTCGAGGTGGCGGTACGACACGATGCGCGTCACGCCGTCGATCGGATCGATGATCGTGCCCGTCACGCGCTCGGCGATCGGGTAGACGCCCGACGCCGAAAACGCGCCCGGCGCGTTGCTCACCGAGCCCGTGCGCCGCGCGAGCACCGCACCGGTATCGGACACGACCGCGATCACGCCTTCCTTGCCGATGGCCGCGTTGTTGTAGAAATCGTTCGTGAAGTAGCTCGGGTCTTCCGACACCACGACGATGCCCGCGAAGCTGCCGTCCGGGTTGTTCAGGCGCCGCGTCATCTGCAGCGTCCAGTGGCTCGACACGCGGCCGAGCACGGGCTTGCTGATGAAGAGGCGGTCGTCGTTGTGCGCGAGGTGGACCTTGAAGTGCTCGCGGTCGGACAGGTTGATCGGCTGCGGATGGAGTTCGGCGGTGTTCGCGAACAGGATGCCCTTCGCGTTGACGAGCGATACCTGGATCAGCGTGTCGCTCGGCACGACGCCTTTCTCGACGGCGCTCGCGAGATTGAAGCGCGCCGGCGATTTCTCGAATTCGAACTTGACGAAGCGGGTGATCTGGTCGACCTGGTGGATCGCCTTGACCGTATGCTGCTCGAGCGCGGACGACAGGATCGCCGCGGAGGCCGCCGCTTCCTTGTACGCACTGTCCTTTTCGACGGACAGACGCGCGATGATCACGGCCCACAGCAGCGCGAGCGCCAGCATCCCGAGCAGCGGGATGGCGAACAGCGCACGCCGGCGCGACTTGCGCGGCGCGCGCAGCGGCCGGTTCGGCGGCGTGTGGTTGGACCGGGCGGAGCTCATCGAAGAGGGCGGCGTCCTGCTCGCGTGCGCCATCCGTCTGGATGGCCGGCTATGGTTCGGATTGTCCCGACGTCTGTTCGTTCGCGGGACGCGCAACCATGGACAGACCTCCGAAACAACGGATTAGGCCCGATATTACTGGCTGGAACGTTTTTGCGATAGTTGGGCAAAGCGTAGGGCGCCGGACGAGCCGGCGCCATCCACATCGCGAAATGTCAGTCGGGTGACCGGAACGTGCCGTCGACGACCGTGACGACGTGGCCGCCGATCCAGGTCGTGCCGTCGTCGTCGTAGCTGACGAAGATGCGGCCGTCGCGGCCGATCGCCGTGCCCTGGCGGGCTGTATACGATTGGCCGGGGCGGCGTTCCTGGCGCGTCAGCAGCCCCGCGAGCGCGGCGTTCGCGCTGCCGGTGACGGGGTCCTCGCCGGGCGTGCCGAACTGGCCGCCGGTCATCAGGCAGCGGATCTCGAACGTCGCGGGGCCGCCTTCGGCGTGCGGCGCGTAGGCGGCGAGGCCGTCCACGCCGTAGCGGTGGGTCAGCGCCGCCAGCGCGGCAGGATCGGGCGACAGGCCGATGCACGCATCGGCCGACTTCAGCCGCACGACCAGCCACGGTGCGCCGTTGTCCACCGCGCACGGCTCGGCGTCCAGGTCGAGCGCGTCGCTGCGCAGCGCGGCGGCCAGTACCGCGTAGTCCGAACGGTCGAGCGGCGTGACGCGTGCCGGCGGCGCGGCGAACGCCCAGCGGCCGCCCTGCTCGCGCAGCGCGACCCGGCCGACCCCGCACTGCTGGATCAGCCGGCCCGGCGTGCGCGGCCGCGCGCCGCTTTCCAGGAACGCATGCGCGGTGCCGAGCGTCGGGTGGCCGGCGAACGGCAGTTCGCCGCCGGTCGTGAAGATCCGCACGCGATAGTCGGCTTCCGGATCGGTCGGCGTGCAGAGGAACGTCGTTTCCGACAGGTTCGTCCAGCGGGCGATCTCGAGCATGGCGTCGTCGCCGAGCGAATCGGCGTCGAACACCACGGCAAGCGGATTGCCCTTGAACGGCACCGACGTGAACACGTCGACCTGCTTGAAGCGAACGAGACGACCGGGCATCGCGCTGCGCCCGTTACGCGACTTCGGCGATCAGTTCGATCTCGACGCACGCGCCGAGCGGGATCTGCGCGACGCCGAATGCCGAGCGCGCATGCTTGCCCGCGTCGCCGAACACTTCGGCGATCAGCTCCGACGCGCCGTTCGTCACGACGTGCTGTTCGGTGAAGTCGAGCGTCGAGTTGACGAGGCTCATCAGCTTGACGATGCGCGTGACCTTGTTCAGGTCGCCGGTGTGCGCGTGCAGCGTCGCGAGCAGGTCGATCGCGATCGAGCGGGCGGCGGCCTTGCCGTCTTCCGTCTGCAGATCCGCGCCGAGCTTGCCGGCCCAGACCTTGCCGTCCTTCTTCGCGATGTGGCCCGACAGGTAGACCGTGTTGCCGCTTTGCGCGCTCATCACGTAGGCGGCGGCCGGGGCGCCGGCGGTCGGGAGCTCGATGCCGAGCGACTTCAGTTTGTCGTAGACGTTAGCCATGTGTTCGATTCCTCGTAGAGAGTCGTGACAGGAAAAAGGGGATCAGAGGCGCTCGCGCAGCAGCTTGCCGAGGCGCGCGACGCCTTCCTCGATCTTCTCGGGCGGCACCGTCACGAACGACAGGCGCAGCGTGTTCTGCTGCGCGTTCTCCGCGAAGAACGGCGCGCCCGGCACGAAGGCGACGTGGTTGTCGACGGCCGCGGCGAGCAGCTTCATGCTGTCGATCTGCGCGGGCAGGTTCACCCAGATGAACATCCCGCCTTCCGGACGGTTCCACGTGACGCCTGCCGGCATGTGGCGCGTGAGCGCGCCGAGCATCGCGTCGCACTGCGCGCTGTACAGCTCGCGGATCGTCGGGATGTGCTCGTCGAGGAAGCCGTCCTTGATCACTTCGTGCGCGATGCGCTGCGTGAGCGTCGGCGTGTGCAGGTCGGTGGCCTGCTTGGCCTGCACGAGCTTGAAGTGGAGCTCCTCGGGCGCGATGATGTAGCCGATCCGCAGGCCCGGCGCGAGCACCTTCGAGAACGTGCCGAGATGCACGACGTGGTCGGGCGCCATCGACAGCATCGTCGGCAGCGGCTCGCCCTGGTAGTTCAGCGCGCCGTACGGATCGTCCTCCAGCACCGGGAACGGGCTCGTCTGCGCGAACGCGGCGAGCGCGCGGCGGCGCTCGACGGGCAGGCGGCGACCGGTCGGGTTCTGGAAGTTCGGCTGCGCGTACAGCAGCCGCGCGCCTTGCGTGAGTTCGGGCGTGAGGCCTTCCGGCAGCAGGCCCTGCTCATCGGTCGGCACCTGCACGTAGCGCGGCTCGTACAGCGAGAACGATTGCAGCGCGCCGAGGTAGGTCGGCGTTTCGACGAGGATCGGGCTGTTCGGGTCGATCAGCGCCTTGCCGAGCAGGTCGAGCGCCTGCTGCGAGCCGGTCGTGATCAGCACCTGCGACACGCGCACGCTGTAGCGCTCGGCGATCCACTCGCGCAGCGGCAGGTAGCCTTCGGTCGCGCTGTACTGGAGCGCGGCGGCCGGCGCGTCGCGCAGCACGCGGTCGGCGGCGGCGCGCATGCGTTCGGCCGGGAACGTCGCGGGGGCGGGCAGGCCGCCGGCGAACGAGATGACCTCGGGGCGTTCCGTGACCTTCAGGATCTCGCGGATCGCCGAGCTCGTCAGCTTGCGGGCGCGTTCGGAAAGCTGCCAGTGCGGCGGATGCAGGTCGCTCGGATTCATAGTCTCCTCGTTCGGATATCGTGGTCGGTCAAGAAAGGTCGATCAGGCGGATCGCTTCGACGCCGCCGGGTGGGCGAGCGCGAGCACGATGGCGCCTTCGCGGCTGGGTGGGCACGGCCAGTCAGGCGAAACCAATCAGGCAAAACGTCCATTATGGCGCACCTCATCAGCCGGCGCGAGCGGCGCGCGGCGCCGTGGCGACCGCCGAGCGGCGCCCGAGCACCACGGTCGCGATCACGGCGGCGGCGAACAGCCACGTCGACGGCGTGACCGTTTCGCCGAACAGCAGCGCGGAAAAGGCGATCGTGAAGAAAATCTGCAGCAGTTGCACCTGGCCGACGCGCGCGGTGCCGCCCATCGCGAGCCCCGCATACCAGGCGAAAAAGCCGATGAATTGCGAAAAGAGGGTCACGTAGCCGAACGCGAGCCAGGTGCGTGGCGCGAGCGGCCCCGGATGCGCGGCGTGCTGCATCCATGCGAGCCAGCCGACCGGCAGCACGAGGAACGGCGCCGACACGACGAGCGCCCAGCAGATCACCTGCCAGCCGCCGATCTGGCGCGCGAGGCGCGCGCCTTCCGCATAGCCCAACGCGCCGATGCCGACCGCGACGAGCATCAGCGCGTCGCCGGCCTGCACGGTGCCGCCGCCGTCACGCAGCGCGAACGCGATCACGAGCGCGCTGCCGGCCACCGCGCTGGCCCAGAACGCCTTCGACGGCCGTTCGTGCGACAGCCACGCCGCGTACAGCGCGACGAACAACGGCTGCAGCCCGTTGACCACCGCGCCGTGCGAGGCCGGCACCGATTTCATCGCCCACGCCGAGAACACCGGGTACGCGATGATCACGCCGGCCGACGTGATCGCGAGGCTTTTCAGTTGCGCGCGGGTCGGCAGCCGCTCGCGGCGCCACCACAGCAGCAGGCCGGCCGGCACGGCGGCGGCGAGCGCGCGGCCGAGCCCGTTGAGCAGCGGGTTGAGTTCGGATACGACGATCCGCGTCATCGGCAGCGTCAGGCTGAAGATCATCACGCCGATGAGGCCGAGCAGCATGCCCCGGGTTTCGCGCGAATTCATGTCGTGGGTGTCTCCGTATTGCTGGTGGGTGTAATGGAAGCGGCACAGGGCGTTCAACGCAGCGTGCGTGGGCCCTGCGGCGTGTCGAATTCGGCGACCAGCGCCGGCGGACCGTCGGTGGCTTCGACGTCGAGCAGGTGGGCGGCGCCGAGCCAGTCGAGTTGCGCGCGGATCGTATCCGCGTGCGGATGGGCGCCCTTGAGCGCTTTCAGCGCGATGCCGTCGGCCGGCAGCGATTCGGCCGGATGGCGCGGACTGTCCCACTGGATCAGCGACGGCACGAGGCCGTCGCCCGCACCCTGCCACGCGGGGAAGCTGCCGTCGTCGGGCACCGTGAGGCCCCAGCTCAGGTCGCCGCGCCGCATCGTGACGACGGGCGCGATGCGGGCCGGATACTGGCGTTGCCACAGCGCAAGCTGGCGCGGGCGGTCGACGCGCGCGACCCAGTGCGCGAGAAACGGGCCCTGCTGCGCGAGCCGCGCCTGGATCGCCGGATCGTCGAGCCCGAACAGCCGCGCACGAGGCGGTTTTGCACCGTCGTCCGGCGCGGGCGCGTCGGGGTCGATCGCGATCACTTCGAGATAGAGCCCGTCCCACGCGCCGAACAGCGCATTGTGGGTCCGCATCAGCGGGTGGCGGCCGCCGCCGGCCGGTTCGATGCCGAGTGCGTCGGCGACATGGCGCACGCCTTCGTCGAGGGTGCGCGCGGCAATCACGAGATGGTCGAGTGTCAGGGAGCGGGCTGGCATGAGGGTCGGTCGGGAAGCGAAAGTGTCAGGGTAGGCGGACGGCGTGCCGGGCGGGGGCTGCACCGGCCAACGCACCGCCCGCGATGCGGGCCAGCCGGTGTCGCGCCACGTGCGGCGGGCTGGAACGGCGGCCGCACGATCGCCATTCCGGTCAACTGTAATCGTCGCTACCGGCACAGTAACGGTACAATCGGCGCGATAGCCTTCGGTACAGTTGGAGCCTGCCGCCCATGTCCACCGTCCCCCTCGCCCAGATTCCCGCGCCGCACGACACGGCCACGCTCACGCTCGTCGACCAGTTGGTCCAGTGGGCGCGGCGGCGCATCGACGAACGCGTGTTCCGTCCCGGCATGCGCATGCCGTCGATCCGCAAGCTCGCGCTCGACAAGAGCGTGTCGCGCTTCACCGTCGTCGAGGCCTACGAGCGTCTCGTCGCGCAGGGCTACCTCGACTCGCGGCGCGGCTCCGGCTTCTACGTGCGCGAGCGCACGGGCGCCGGCCCGCAGCCGGCCGACGGGGTCGCGCGCGTGGCCGAGGCCGCGCCCGTGCACAACACGATCGACGTCGTCTGGCTGCTGCGCAACATGCTGCACACGGTCAGCCCGGAGAAGGGCCCGGGCCTCGGCTACCTGCCGGGCCGCTGGCTCGACGGCGAGCTGATCACCGGCGCGCTGCGCGCGCTCGGGCGCCAGTCGGGCGCGCAGATGCTCGGCTTCGGCACCGCGCAGGGTTTCCTGCCGCTGCGCCAGCAATTGCAGACGCGCCTCGCCGAAGTCGAGATCGGCGCGAAGCCCGAACAGATCGTGCTGGTGTCGGGCATCACGCAGGCGATCGACCTGATCTCGCGGATCTACATGCGCCCGGGCGATGCGGTGATCGTCGGCGATCCGGCGTGGTTCCAGATGTTCGGCCGTTTCGCGGCGCAGGGCGCGCAACTCGTCGGGATGCCGTATACGCCCGACGGCCCCGACCTCGATGCGCTCGAAACCCTGGTGCAGATGTGGCGGCCGAAGATGCTCGTGATCAACTCGGTGTTGCAGAACCCGACCGGCACGTCGCTGTCGGCCGCGCAGGCGTTCCGGATTCTGAAGCTCGCGGAGGCGTACGATTTCCTGGTCGTCGAGGACGACATATACGGCGACCTGTGCCCGCCCAGCTATCCGGCCACGAGGCTCGCGAGCCTCGACCAGTTGAAGCGCGTGATCTATCTCGGCAGCTATTCGAAGACGCTTGCCGCGAACCTGCGGGTCGGCTACGTCGCCTGCGCGCCGGAGATCGCGAAGGCGGTCACCGACCAGAAGATGCTGGTCGGGATGACCACGCCCGAGCTCAACGAGCGCGTGCTGTACAAGATCCTGACCGAAGGGCATTACCGGCGCCACGTCGAGCGGCTGCGCGCGCGGCTCGACGGCGTGCGCGACAAGACCGCGCGGATGCTCGAGCGCACGGGGCTCGGGCTCTTCACGATGCCGGCCGCCGGGATGTTCCTGTGGGCCGACACGGGCGTCGATTCGGACGCGCTCGCGGCGGTCGCGCACGAAGCCGGCTTCCTGCTGACGCCCGGCAGCCTGTTCTCGCCGCAGCAGTCGCCGTCCACGTGGATGCGCTTCAACGTCGCGAACTGCGGCGATCCGGCGCTGCCGGGGCTGCTGGCGGGCTATATCGACTCGGCGGTGCGGCGCGCGTCGTGACGCGGCGCGGCAGGCCGGCTCTTGAAATGGCGCGTGCCGTCCCCAGATACGCGCGCAAACCGCCGGCGCCAGGCGGTCGTCCCAGAGGGGGCCGTCCCGAACGGGCCGCCCCAACCCGGTTGTCCCAACCGGGCGTCCTTCACGGGTCCGCCGGCATCGCGCGCCGGGCGCCGGCGTCACCCCTTTTCAGTTCAAGTAAGAGGAAACAGCATCCATGGCACACGAAACGATGAGCTTTCAGGCAGAGGTCAAGCAACTCCTCCACCTGATGATCCATTCGCTCTACAGCAACAAGGAAATCTTCCTGCGCGAACTGGTGTCGAATGCGTCCGACGCGGCCGACAAGCTGCGTTTCGAAGGGCTCGCGGACAACGCGCTGTACGAGAACGATCCGAACCTGCGCATCCGCATCGGCTACGACAAGGCCGCGCGCACGATCACGATCGACGACAACGGCATCGGCATGAGCCGCGACGAGGCGATCGCGAACCTCGGCACGATCGCGCGTTCGGGCACCAAGGAATTCTTCACGAAGCTGTCGGGCGACCAGCAGAAGGACGCGGCGCTGATCGGCCAGTTCGGCGTGGGCTTCTACTCGGGCTTCATCGTCGCCGACAAGATCACCGTCGAAACGCGTCGCGCGGGTCTGCCGGCGAACGAAGCCGTGCGCTGGGAAAGTGCGGGCGAGGGCGATTTCACGATCGACGCGATCGAGCGCGCGCAGCGCGGCACGACGATCACGCTGCACCTGCGCGAAGGCGAGGACGACCTGCTGTCGTCGCACCGCCTGAAGTCGATCATCCAGAAGTACTCCGACCACATCGCGCTGCCGATCCTGATGCGCAAGGAAGCGTGGGATCAGGAAAAGGGCGAGATGGTCCTGAAGGACGAGGACGAAACCGTCAACCAGGCGAGCGCGCTGTGGACGCGTTCGAAGAGCGACGTCACCGACGAGCAGTACACGCAGTTCTACCAGCACATCGCGCACGATCACCAGGACCCGCTCACGTGGACGCACAACCGCGTCGAGGGCCGCAGCGAATACACGCAGCTGCTGTTCGTGCCCGCGCACGCGCCGTTCGACCTGTGGAACCGCGACTATCGCGGCGGCCTGAAGCTGTACGTGAAGCGCGTGTTCATCATGGACGACGCCGAGCAGCTGCTGCCGCAATACCTGCGCTTCGTGAAGGGGGTGGTCGATTCGGCCGACCTGCCGCTGAACGTATCGCGTGAAATCCTGCAGGAAAGCCGCGACGTGAAGGCGATCCGCGAAGGCGTGACCAAGCGCGCGCTGTCGATGCTCGAGGAGCTCGCGAACGCGGAAGACGATGCCGGCAAGGACAAGTACAAGACGTTCTGGGGCGCGTTCGGCCAGGTGCTGAAGGAAGGCCTCGGCGAGGATCACGCGAACCGCGAGCGCATCGCGAAGCTGCTGCGCTTCGCGTCGACGCATGGCGACACCGACGCGCAGGACGTGTCGCTCGCCGACTACGTGTCGCGCATGAAGCCCGAGCAGAGCAAGATCTACTACGTGACCGCCGATACGTGGCAGGCCGCGAAGAACAGCCCGCATCTGGAGGTGTTCCGCAAGAAGGGTGTCGAGGTGCTGCTGCTGACCGACCGCGTCGACGAATGGATGCTGTCGTTCCTGCATGAATTCGACGGCAAGCCGCTCGCGAGCGTGGCCCGCGGCGATCTCGATCTCGGCGAGCTGAACGACGAGGAGAAGAAGGCGCAGGAGCAGGCCGGCGAGGCGATCAAGCCGGTCGTCGAGAAGATGAAGGAAGCGCTCGGCGACAAGGTGAAGGAAGTGCGCGCCACGTTCCGCCTGACCGATTCGCCGTCGTGCCTCGTCGCGGACGACAACGACATGAGCGGCTACCTGCAGCGGATGCTGAAGGCAGCCGGCCAGAACGCGCCGGCGATGCAGCCGATCCTCGAGATCAATCCCGAGCACGCGCTCGTGAAGCAGCTGAACGCCGACAGCGCCGATTTCGGCGACTGGTGCCATCTGCTGTTCGATCAGGCGCTGCTGGCCGAAGGCGGCATGCTCGACGATCCGGCGAGCTTCGTGAAGCGGACCAACGCGCTGCTGCTGTCGCGCGCCGCGTGAACGCGCGCATGCGATTCGACGGTGGGCAGGCCGGCTGGCGCGAGACGCCACGGCCTGGCTGCACGCTCGACCAGCGCGACTGGCTGACGCGCGGCGGATCGCTGACCGCGCACCTCGCGCGGCTCGGCCGCGTGAACGTGCGGGTGACGCGCGAGGCCGTCGACCGCCCGTGGTTCGACGAGCCGGACGCGCTCGCCAGTTCGCCGCGCGCGCCGATGTGGGTGCGCGAGGTGATCCTGTCGGTCGACGGCACGCCGTACGTCGCCGCCCACAGCATCGCGCCGCTCGCGGCCAGCAAGGGCGTGTGGCAGGCGATGCGGCGGCTGCGCACGCGGCCGCTCGCGGAGTTGCTGTACAGCGATCCGCAGGTCGAGCGCTCGGCGCTCGTGAGCCGGCGCGTGATCGCCGGCCATCCGCTGTATGCGCTCGCGAGCCATGCATTGCAGGGCGCGCGGGCCCCGCATGCGTTCGTCGCGCGGCGCTCGGTGTTCCAGCGTCACGGCAAGCCGCTGATGGTCACCGAGTGCATGCTGCCGGCGCTGTGGCGCCACCTCGATGCGCACGGCGACGGGCCGCGGTCCGTCGGGTCGCACGGAGGCGCGTGATGCTGCAAGGCTTTCCGCCGGTCGTCGCGCCGAATACGCACACGATGATCCTCGGCAGCTTTCCGGGCGAGGCGTCGCTCGACGCCGCGCAGTACTACGCGCATCCGCGCAACCAGTTCTGGCGGCTGCTCGGCGCGGTGCTCGGCGAGCCGTCGCTGCATGAGCTGCCGTACGACGCGCGGCTCGAACGCGTGCTGTCGCACGGCATCGGCATCTGGGACGTGCTCGATGCGTGCCATCGTCAGGGCAGCCTCGATTCCGCGATCAGGAACGCGAAGCCGAACGACTTCGATTCGCTGCGAGCGCATGCGCCGTTGCTGAAGCGCGTGTGCTTCAACGGCAAGACGGCGGGGCGGTTCGCCGACGTGATCGGCCAGGCTGGGTACGAGACGCTCGTGCTGCCTTCGTCGAGCCCGGCGAACGCGATGCTGTCGTTCGAGCAGAAGCTGGTGCTTTGGCGCGGGATTCGCGCCTGAGACGTGCTGGATTCCGACGGGTCGACGAAGCGGTGCAGGGGCGGGAGCGGCAACAGGACAAACCGGACCTGATGCGACCGCGCCGCCACTCGACGCTACCGGTCAAGGCTTCGCCTCGCCTTGCCTGGTG
>NZ_JACFYV010000339.1:0-4486 GCF_016759955.1 Burkholderia sp. KCJ3K979 | reverse complement strand
ATCTCGCCGCGCGTGCGCACGTCGCGCAGGACGAGCCGTCGCAGACCTACGCGGTCAACATCGTCGGCACGCGCAACCTGCTGGCGGCGCTCGCCGGCCTCGACCGCCGTCCGTCGGCGGTGCTGCTGGCCAGCAGTGCGAACGTCTACGGCAATTCGACGGCCGGCGTGCTCGACGAAACCGTCGCGCCTGCCCCGGCGAACGACTACGCGGTCAGCAAGCTCGCAATGGAATATGCGGCGAAGCTCTGGGCCGACCGGCTGCCGATCGTGATCGCGCGGCCGTTCAACTACACCGGTGTGGGCCAGAGCGACGCCTATTTGCTGCCGAAGCTCGTCGCGCACTATGCGAGCAACGCGCCGCGGATCTCGCTCGGCAACCTCGACGTGAGCCGCGATTTCTCCGACGTGCGCGACGTGACGGCCGCCTATCTGAAGCTCATCGAAACCGCGCCGGCCGGCGAGACGTTCAACGTCTGCTCGGAGCGCGCGTATTCGCTGAAGGAAGTGCTGGCAATGCTGTCGCGCATCGCCGGTTACGTGATCGACGTGACGATCGACCCGCGCTTCGTGCGGCACAACGAAGTGAAAAGCCTGAGCGGGTCGCGCGACAAGCTGCGGCGCGCGGTGGGCGAATTGCCGGTCACGCCGCTCGACGAAACGTTGCGTTGGATGGTGGACGCGATGCGTGCCGCACCGCCCGGGCACGCCGCTGGCTGAACGTCGGCGAAACGCACGCGACGGCATACGCCGAAATGACAACGGGCCGCTCTCTCGAGCGGCCCGTTTTCATTGACGCCCAGCCAAAAAGTGCTATCTCGCTCAGCCGTCCAGACCACGCGCCAGATCGTTGCGAACGTCGCCCGCATGCTCGAGCCCGACCGCCAAGCGGATCAACCCCTCGGTGATCCCCGCCGCCGCACGCGCTTCCGGCGTAATCCGGCCGTGCGTCGTGGTGGCCGGATGCGTGATCGTCGTACGCGTGTCGCCGAGGTTGCCGGTGATCGACACCAACTTCGTGCCGTCGATCACGCGCCATGCGTTCGCGCGCTGCTGCTCGGGCGTGTCGCCCTTCAGCTCGAACGACACGATCGCACCACCCGCCTTCTGCTGACGCTTCGCGAGTTCATGCTGCGGATGCGATTCGAGCCCCGGATAAAACACGCGCGCCACCGCTGGATGCGAGTCGAGCCAGCGCGCGATCTCCAACGCGTTCGCCGACTGCTTCTCGACGCGCAGCGACAGCGTCTCCATCCCCTTCAGCAGCACCCATGCGTTGAACGCCGACAGCGTCGGGCCCGCGCTGCGCACGAACGGGAACACCTTGCCCATGATGAATTCCTTCGAGCCGACCAGCGCACCGCCGAGTACGCGGCCCTGCCCGTCGAGGAATTTCGTCGCGGAGTGCATCACGACATCCGCGCCGAGCTTCAGCGGCTGCTGCAGCACCGGGCTGCAGAAACAGTTGTCGACGACGAACAGCGCGTTCGCCGCCTTCGCGATCTTGCCGATCGCCTCGATGTCGGCGAGCTCGGTCAGCGGGTTCGACGGCGTCTCGAGGAAGAACATCTTCGTTTCCGGCCGCACCGCTTCCTGCCACGCGTTCAGGTCGGTCGGGTCGACGAAGGTCGTCGTGATCCCGAACTTGCTGAAGATCTGCGAGAACATCCCGAGCGTCGAGCCGAACAGGCTGCGCGAGCTGACGAGGTGGTCGCCCGCCTGCAGCGCGGACATCACGACCGACATGATCGCGGCCATGCCCGACGCCGTCGCGATGCACGCCTCGCCGCCCTCGAGCGCCGCGAGACGCTCCTGGAACATGGTGACGGTCGGATTCGTGAAGCGCGAATAGGTGAAATAGTCTTCCGAATTCGCGAAGCGCTCGGCCGCGTCGGCCGCGCTCGAGAAGCAGAAGCTCGACGTGAGGAACAGCGCTTCCGAATGCTCGTTGAAGTCGCTGCGCAGCGTGCCCGCGCGCACGGCAAGCGTGTCGAAGTTGAGGGAGTCGTCCATGTTCCGTTTTCCGTATTCGAGGGCCGCGCCGACGGTCGTTCATGCGGCGCGGAACCGGTCAAAACCGAGGCCAAAAAACAAAAAGCCCGCTATGCGTCGGCATCAGCGGGCTTCGGTGCGGTACGACAGCGATCGACTCGGGCCGGCTGCCGCCGGCCTTCGCTTTAGCTGTTTTGGGAAGTTGCCCCGCGTCCGCAAGCTGATATCAAATCGACGCAAGGCCACATCCTATCACGCCTCGATAAAAGCGTGCGCCGGCGTTACTCGACCGACAGTTGCAGGTTCATCTGCGAACGCTCGGTATCGCCGGCCGTATCGCGATCGGCCTGCGACGCCGGCGCGAGGCGCGCGCGCTCGATCGCATCGAGGTACTCGGGCGTCACCGCGCCGGTGATGTAGTTGCCATCGAAACACGATGCCTCGAAGTGCTCGAGCTTCGGGTTGATGTCGCGCACCGCGCGGCGCAGATCGTCGACGTCCTGATAGATCAGGTGGTCGGCGCCGATGATCTTCGCGACTTCTTCGTCGGTGCGGCCGTGCGCGACGAGTTCGCCACGCGTCGGCATGTCGATGCCGTACACGTTCGGGAACTTCACGGGCGGCGCCGCCGACGCGAAGATCACCGACTTCGCGCCCGCATCGCGCGCCATCTGCACGATTTCGTGCGAGGTCGTGCCGCGCACGATCGAATCGTCGACGATCAGCACGTGCTTGTCCTTGAACTCGATGCTCATCGCGTTGAGCTTCTGGCGCACCGACTTCTTGCGCACGGCCTGCCCCGGCATGATGAAGGTCCGGCCGACGTAGCGGTTCTTGAAGAAGCCTTCACGATACTCGACGCCGAGCTTCGCGGCGACCTGCATCGCCGCCGGGCGCGACGAATCGGGAATCGGCATCACGACGTCGATCGGCACGTTCGGCAGTTCGCGCTTGATCTTCTCGGCGAGATAGTCGCCCATGCGCAGGCGCACGTTGTAGACCGGCACGCCGTCGAGGCACGAATCCGGACGCGCCAGATACACGTATTCGAACATGCACGGATTCAGCGTCGGGTTCTCCGCGCACTGCTGGCTGTGGAAGTTGCCGGCCTTGTCGATGAAGATCGCTTCGCCCGGCTCCAGGTCGCGCACGAATTCGAAACCGATGCCTTCGACCGCCACCGACTCCGACGCGACCATCCACTCGGTGCCGTGCTCGGTCTCGAGCTTGCCGATGCACAGCGGCCGGATGCCGAACGGATCGCGGAACGCGAGCAGCCCGTAGCCGGCGATCAGCGACACGATCGCGTACGAACCCTGCAGGCGGCGATGCACGCCCGAGACCGCCTTGAACACCGACGCCGGATCGAGCTCGAGGCCCGTGGTCGACAGTTGCAGCTCGTGCGCGAACACGTTGAGCAGCACTTCGCTGTCGGAATTGGTATTGATGTGCCGGCGGTCGATCCGGAACATCTCGTCCTTCAGTTGCTGCCAGTTCGTCAGGTTGCCGTTGTGCGCGAGGATGATCCCGAACGGCGCGTTCACGTAGAACGGCTGCGCCTCGGCCTCGCTCGACGCCGAGCCGGCCGTCGGGTAGCGCACCTGGCCGATGCCGTAGGTGCCGGGCAGGCTGCGCATGTTGCGCGTGCGGAACACGTCGCGCACCATGCCGTTCGCCTTGTACATGTGGAAATTGCTGCCGTCCGCCGTCGCAATGCCCGCCGCGTCCTGACCGCGATGCTGCAGCAGCAGCAGGCTGTCATAGATCAGCTGATTGACCGGGGATTGGGAGATAACGCCTACGATGCCGCACATGGCATGTCCTTCAGAATGACAAAATCGGTTCCGTCCTGCCCGGCCGCGTCGTCACACGCGTACGTACTGGGCCATGCCGTCGGGCAGGAGCTGCTTCAGCTCATGCACGCCCTGTTCGGCAAAAGGACGCAAGAGCGCATTGCGCCAGAAATCCTGTTTGGGCAGCTCGGTCAGCCCGGCCGCCGCGACCAGCAGCACCACCAGCACGCAGCCGCGGACGAGCCCGAACATCATGCCCAGCGAGCGGTCGACGCCGCCCAGGCCACTCGCCTGCGCGATCCGCGACAGCAGCGCGTTCGCCACGCCGGCGACCAGCACGACGCCGATCACGAGCAACGCGAAGGCGATCACCCACTGCGTCAGCGCGCCACCCGGCCAGTTCGCCGGAATATACGGCACGACCAGCCCGACGTAGCGGCTCGCGATCACGATCGCCGCGATCCAGCCGATCAGCCCGAAAATCTCGGACACGAAGCCGCGCCACGCGCCGCGCAGCGCCGACAACACGATCACCGCCAATACAGCGTAGTCGAAAGCCGTCAGCATCGTGGCATTACTGCGTCAGACCGGCTTCGCGCACCTTCGCGATCGCGGCGGAGGCCGCCGAACGATCCGCGAACGGGCCGGCCCGCAACAGTGTAGCCGTGCTGCCGTCTGCCTGCTTGCGATGCTCGACATATG
>NZ_JACFYV010000338.1:0-4519 GCF_016759955.1 Burkholderia sp. KCJ3K979 | reverse complement strand
AGCATGTAGCTCGCGATGCGCTTCGCGGTCGGCGTCAGCTCGGCAAAGCGGGATTCGACGGTATGGGCGAAGGCGCAGGTCATCGAGCTGTTAGATCGTTGTCATTTGATGATTCGATGTCATCTATCTGACAAAGCCAAAATCATTCGCGCCAGCGGATAAAAACTATGGGGTGGCGGGAGGTGATAGCCGCGAAGGCGGGTCACGGGAGCAGGCGGAAAGGCATGTTTATCTCTGTCAGACATATTTTGCGTTTATGCCTGACAGAGATAATTTCTCCCCTGCTGCATCGCAATAATTACAAAATTAAAGTCGATCATTTTAATTCATTAATTCAGGTTAATAATTCATTTAATTTTTGGATGAATCTGGATTTAACTTGCGTCACGGGATGTTTGATTTTCGGTAATTCGAAAAGCGGCAAGTGTTCCGTAATGGAAATTCTCTCGATTGAGGAATGAAGAGGAAATCATGACGAATCTTTCTCGACGCAAGATGTTGACGAGTACGGCCGGCGCCATTGCCGCGGCGGGCATTGCGGTAACGGCGAAGGCCGCTTCGTTCGGCAATCCGGACAGCCCGCCGGAAGGCGCGGTGAATGCGCGCAACCGTCAGAGCCTGACCGACCCGGGGCCTAAAAATCCGGCCATCGCCAATCAATTCCCGTCTTTTCAGGACCCGCCGGCCACCGATATCAACGGGATGCCGTTATTCTGGGCGTCTTTCAATAATGCCCATAAACGCATTCAGAATGGCGGATGGGCGCGCGAAGTGACGCAGGACGATTTCGCGATTTCCGAAACCATTTCCGGCGTCAACATGCGGCTCACGCGCGGCGGCATTCGCGAGATGCACTGGCACCAGCAGGCCGAGTGGGCCATCATGCTCGACGGCCGCTGCCGGATCACCGTGCTCGACGAACTCGGGCGGCCGTCGGTGCAGGACGTCAAGACCGGCGATCTCTGGTATTTCCCGCCCGGCCTGCCGCATTCGCTGCAGGGCCTCGGCAGCGACGGCGCGGAATTCCTGCTCGCGTTCGATAACGGTCGCGCATCGGAATTCAACACGCTGTTGCTGACCGACTGGATCGCGCATACGCCGCCCGACGTGCTCGCGCTCAACTTCGGCGTGCCGGCCGACGCGTTCAGGAACGTGCCGCTCGACAACCTGTGGATCTTCCAGGGCGACGAGCCGGGCCCGCTCGCGGACGCGCAGCGCGCGGCGGCCGCATCGGCCGGTGCGCCGCCGCATCCGTTCGTTTTTTCGCTCGGCGACATGAAGCCGGTCAGGAAGACGCGCGGCGGCGAGGTGCGGATCGCGGACAGCACCAACTTCAACGTGTCGACGACCGTCGCGGCGGCGCTCGTCACCGTGCATCCAGGCGGCATGCGCGAGCTGCACTGGCACCCGAACGCCGACGAATGGCAGTACTACCTGCAGGGCGAGGCGCGGATGACCGTGTTCGACACGGGGCCGAAGGCGCAGACGGCCGATTTCCGCGCGGGCGACGTCGGCTATGTGAAGAAAAGCCTCGGGCACTACGTGCAGAACACCGGGCAGACCGACCTCGTGTTCCTCGAGATCTTCAAGACCGACCGCTATGCGGAGGTGTCGTTGTCCGACTGGCTCGCGCACACGCCGCCGCAGCTCGTCGAAGCGCACCTGAACGTCGCGCCGGACGTGATCGCGCAATTTCCGCGCAATCGTCCGGACGTGGTGCCGCTGTAACGCGGTCGGCGTCTCGTCGTGGCCGGCATGCGGCTTGCTGCTGTGGCGAGCCGCGATCCCCGAATCGGCCTTCCTCATTCGAACGGAATAAATACTCACCATGATTCCCGTCGTCCCGAGCAAACCCCCCGGCGGCCTCGCGCTGCCGGGCCTGTCCACCGAGCCCACCGACGGCGCGGTGCGCGCCGCGCTCGAAGGGCGCCGCACCGGCGTCGCCGCGCTGCTGCCATTCATCGGCCCGGCCGTGATTGCGTCGATCGGCTACATGGACCCCGGCAACTTCGCGACCAACATCCAGGCCGGCGCCGCATACGGCTACCGGCTGCTGTGGGTCGTGCTGGCCGCGAACGCGATCGCGATGCTGTTCCAGGCGATGTCCGCGAAGCTCGGCATCGTGACCGGCCGCAATCTCGCCGAGCTGTGCCGCGACCGTTTCCCCGCGCCGGTCGTGTGGGGCATGTGGATCGCGTCGGAGATCGCCGCGATGGCGACCGACCTCGCCGAATTTCTCGGCGGCGCGCTCGCGTTCGGGTTGTTGTGCCACCTGCCGCTGTTCGCGGGGATGATCGCGACCGCGTTCGCGACCTGCGCGATCCTCGCGCTCGAAAAGCGCGGCTTCCGGCCGCTGGAAGCCGCGATCGCGGCGCTGGTCGGCGTGATCGGCGCGTGCTATCTCGGCGAACTGCTGATCGCGCCGCAGGACTGGCACGCGGCGGCGTTTCATCTGGTGGTCCCGCAGATTCCGGATCACGCGGCGCTGACGATCGCGGTCGGCATCATCGGCGCGACGATCATGCCGCACACGCTGTATCTGCATTCGGGCCTCACGCAGGATCGCACCGCGCCGCGCGACGACGCAGAGCGGCGGCGGCTCGTGCGTTTCTCGAACCGCGAGGTCGTGATTGCGCTCGGGCTCGCCGGGTTCGTGAATCTCGCGATGGTGATGATGGCGTCGTCGGCGTTTCATGCGGCCGCGCCGGGCATGACCGACATCGGCGACGCCTATCACACGCTGATCCCGGTGCTCGGGCCGGCGGCCGGCGCGCTGTTTCTCGTCGCGCTGCTGACCTCCGGCGTGTCGAGCTCGGTGGTCGGCACGATGGCGGGGCAGGTCGTGATGCAGGGCTTCATCCGTCGCCGCCTGTCGATCTGGGTGCGGCGCGCGGTGACGATCGTGCCCGCGTTCGGGGTGGTCGCGCTCGGCTGCGACGTCACGCGGGCGATGGTGGCCAGCCAGGTCGTGCTGAGTTTCGTGCTGCCGATGCCGATGATCGCGCTGCTGATACTGTCGGCGCGCGAAGACGTGATGGGCGCTTACGCGATGCGGATGCCGCTGCGGATCGTCGCCGGCGCGGCGACGGTCGTGATCGTCGGGCTGAATGCGTACCTGGTATGGGCGGCCTTCAATTGAACGGGTGCGGGCCGGCCGCTTACTGCTGCATGTCCGGTGCTTCGCGCAGCCGCCAGATGGCGTTGCACTGCTGGCCGCCGAGGCTCGTCGCGCGCAGCGTGACGACGGTGCCGGCCGCAATCTGGTACCAGAAATGCGCCATCAGTTCGGTGCCCTTGCGCTGCGCGTGGCCGTCGACGCGCACCTCGCACAGCAGCGGCGACGGCGAGCCGGACGGATGCGTGACGTAGACGTTCAGCCGCGCGATGTCGCGGGTCGCGGTGAACACGACTTCGTGGTTCCCACTGCCGACGAGCATCGTGCCGCCCGGTTCGTCGAGCGCCTGCAGGTAGGCGCCCGCGCTTGTCTCGAGCGCGGCGGACGCAACGGTCAGCCCGGCCGATCGCACGTAATCCGCCGCCGCGATGCGTGCGGCGAGTGCCTCGGACGGCGCCGGCGTGCCGTCCGATAGCGCGAACGGCGTGCCGTCGCGCAGTGCGGCGTCGGTGTGGTTCGCGTAGTAGCGCCACCGGTCGAGGAAGCGGATGTCGCCGGTCATGTGCAGCGCGCGGATCGGCTCGCCGTGATACCTGAGCGTCGTCTTGCCGCTGCCCGCGTCGAACGATTCGTGGATGCCGTACTTGCTGACGAAGTTCTGGACCGGGTCGAGCAGCGCCGTTTCGCCTTGCGCGCTCCACAGATGCAGGAACGTCGTATCGATGCCGAAGCATTCCTGGAAATCGGTGCCGACGCGGGCGAGGCAGTCGCGCAGATGGTCGGCATAACGCGCCCATGCGTCGGCGGTCCCGGCGACGAGCCCGGCTTGCAGCGCACCGCCGTGGCGCGCATTGACCTCGTCGACGACGAGGCGCCAGTGATGGTCGCGCCGCTCGCCGATCAGCGGCGTGACGACGAACGTGCAGAACAGCGGGTCGGGGCACACGTGGAGCCGGTCGTCGCCGATCTGCGAGAACAGGTCGAACTGCGGCGCGCAGAACCAGATGTCCGCGTCGTACAGCGCGAGCTTGCGGATCTGCGGATGGCGCGCGCAATACTCGGCGGCCTCGATGAAGCGGCCGACCGGCAGCGCGTAGGCGCCCGACGCGTCGATCACGTCGACCGACTGGCCCGCGAGAATCTGCCGCTTGCGTTCGGACAGCCCGTAGCCGATCACCGCGATCCGCCCGTCGTAGCCGGCGTGCCGCAGCGACAGCAGGAACGGCACGAGCATTTCGTACCACGCGCGGTTGTTGTCGTTGATCGCCACGCATACTGCGTGCTCGCTCGAATGCATGTTGTGGTCCCGTTACGTGTGCCCGGCGCGGTAGCCGCGCGGTGCCGGTCATTGTAGATCGTCGCTGCACGGCCGCCGTACCGGCGCCGGTACGGCGGCCCGCGGCG
>NZ_JACFYV010000337.1:0-4581 GCF_016759955.1 Burkholderia sp. KCJ3K979 | reverse complement strand
CAGCACGATGCCGCCGCCGCGGCTGTCGAGTGCGTGCGGCGATTGCTCGAAGACGCGGACGTCCCAGCCGGCCGCGCGCAGCGCGGTCGCCGCGAACAGCCCGCCGACCGATCCGCCGGCGATGACGGCCTTGCGGCGCGATCCGTGTTCCATTCGATGTTCCCCGATGATGCCGTGTGCGGCGCGCGTGGCGTCAGCCGGCCCAGCCGCGCAGGAAATCGACCAGCAGCGCGTTCACGCGCTCGGGCTGCTCCTCGTGCGGCAGATGCCCGCACTGCGCGATCGGCTCGGCACGCAGGTGGGTCGCCATGCCTTCCCATACGGCCTTCATGTCGAACATCTTGCCCACCGCGTAGAAATCCTCGCCCCAGATCGCCATGGTCGGGCACGCGATCCTGACGTCCGCATCGACGAGGTCCTGCTGCACGTCTTCCGCGTTCGCGCGATAGTCGGCCAGCGCGCCGCGCACGGCCCCCGGGCGCCGATAGGCACGCACGTACGTGTCGAACGCATCGCCCGAGATCGCGTGCGGGTTGTAGCACCAGTCGGCGAAAAAGTAGCTGAGCCATTCGGCTTCCTTGCCGGCGATCAGCGCCTCCGGCAGGTCGGGCACCTGGTGGAACAGGAAGAACCAGTACGCGCGCGCCGTTTGCGCGGTCATGTTCTGCGCGACGATGCGCGTCGGCACGTTGTCCATCACGACGAGCCGCTCGACGCGTTCGGGGAAGTCCTTCGCGAAACGCGTCGCGACGCGTGCGCCGCGATCGTGGCCGACGAGCGCGATGCGCTCGATGCCGAGCGCATCGAGCAGCGCGGCGAGATCGCGCGCCATGTTGCGCTTGTCGTAGCCGGCCGCGGGCTTGTCGGTTTCGCCGTAGCCGCGCAGGTCGGGCACGATCACGCGATAGTGCCGCGCGAGCACCGGAATCTGGAAGCGCCATGCAAAACTGGTTTCGGGGAAGCCGTGCAGCAGCACGACGACGGGCCCCGCGCCGGCATCGATGACGTGCTGGCGGATGCCGTTCGCCGTAATGGTGTGATGGGTGAGTGCGAGCGTGTCGGTCGTCATGTGGGAATCCTGGTTCGATGCGGACGGTGCGCGATACGGCTCGCGTCCGATGCTGTCCGAGCATAGGCCACGCGACGAACGTCGTGGCTGAATCGTTCTGAATCCCGATGTGAGGCGGCGGCGCGGCGGCCGGCTCGTCGGCGGTCGTCGCGCGCATGCGTCACCGCGCCGCACCGCACGTTCAGAACGATTCAGTTCGCCGCCATGACTTTCAGGCCCGCCTTCCGTAGTCTTGTTCCCGAGCCGCCGCACGAGGCCGAAGCCCTTCGGCCGGTCCGGCCGGCGGCACAACCGGAACGGACCATGCCTTACCTGATCTCGCCGGGAGCCCGCATCGCAGTCGGCCTCCTGCACCCCCTCGTGCGCGTGCAGTCGCCTGCGCCGCCGCTGACCGCGCTGGCGCGCCTGTTCGGCATCGTTGTCCGCAAGCATGCGATCCCGCTCGTGCCGGCGCCGTTGCGTGCGCTCGCCGCGCAGGTTCGCAATGCGCACACCATCGACACAACCGCGGAAGCCACGACATGCAGCCCGCGCAAGTAACGGCAGCGGGCGCGGCGGCCCCCGATCGCCTGCGGGGCGAGGATGTGTTCCTCGCATCGATCGCCGGCTACGTCGACACACTCGGCTTCGTCGCGCTGTTCGGGCTCTTTACCGCGCACGTCACCGGCAACTTCATCCTGATCGGCTCGGGCCTCGCCGGGGTCGGCCAGGGCCTCATGATCAAGTGGCTCGCGTTTCCGGCATTCATCGCTGGAATCGTGGCTGCCCGCGTGCTCGATCACCGGATGCGTGTGCGCGGGCATGGCGTGCGGGCGCGCTCGCTGTACGCACTGCAGACGATCCTGCTGGCCGGATTCATGCTCGCGGGCGTCGCGGCGTCGCCGATCGGCAGCGCCGATGCGCCCGCGACGATCGTCTGCGGGCTGCTGGGCGCGGCGGCAATGGGCGTGCAGAACGCGCACGGCCGGTTGACCGCGCGCACCGTCGTCGCGAACACCGTGATGACCGGAAACGTCACGCAGGCGGTCATCGATGCATTCGACTGGCTGGTGCCGATCGCCGAGCCGGCCGAACGGGAAGCCGCACGCGCGCGGCTGCGACGCACGTTGCCGCCGGTGGTCGGGTTCGCGCTCGGCGCGGGCGCCGGGGCGAGCGCCTACGTGTACGCCGGGTTCTGGACACTGGTGTTGCCACTCGCGGCGCTGGGTTTCCTCACCTGGCGCTCCGGCCGGACCGGCGAACCGTCCGCGTCGCGCTGAGTGTCGATTCTGCACGCGGCGTCGGCTGCGTGCGCGACCGGGGCGGCGAAGCTGCGCTGCGTTTCTTCATTTCCTTCAACGCCGATTTCGAGAACGGCTCGATGCAGGTCGGTCAGCGCGAGACCGCTCGACCGTTCGCAGAAAGCGCAGCGTCACGCGGGCGTGGTGAACCGGTCGACGAGGTCCGGGTGACCGAGCTGTTCGACCCACCAGCGGAGCGCGCGCCCGGCTTCGTCGGTGCGCCACGCGATATAGCAATGGGTCGTGTCGCGCATGCCGGTGACTTCCCGCGCGACAAGCCTGCCTTGCGCGATCGCGGGGGCCGCGATGCAGTCCGGGAGCGTGCCTACCGCGAGTCCTTCGCATTGCGCGGCCAGTTTCGCCGCGAGCGTCGGCACCGCGAGATACGGTTGGCCAGCATCAACCGCGACCGACTGCGGCTGAAGCTCGCGGGACGTGTCGGAGATCACCGCGCCGCGATACTCGACGATCGACGCCATCGACAGCGGTTCGGGCAGTGCAGCGAGCGGATGGGTCGGAGCGACCGCGAATACGTGCCGGAGCGTGCCGATTGGCTGCGCCACGATGTCCGGCAGTTCCGGCGGCTCGCCCGCCGCGCCGACGATCAGATCGGCCCGCCGCGAGATCAGCGCATCCCAGGTGCCGCCGAGCACTTCGGTGGAGAATCGCAGCCGCGTGTCCATTTCAAGTGCGTAGAACGCGTGGACGTATGGACACATCATGTCGAAGGGCAGTATCTCGGCGATGCAGACGCGAACTTCGGTTTCCCAACCTTGCTGCGCGCGCTGCGCTTTCCGTTCAAGCTGTTCGGCGGCATGAAGCAGACGACGGCCTTCCTCGACGACGACGCGGCCCGCGCGCGTGAGCTTCGCCCGACGCCCGCTGCGATCGAACAACGCGACGTCGAGATCGCTCTCGAGCTTTTGTACGAGATAGGTCAGTGCGGACGGCACGCGGTGCACCAACTCCGCCGCGTCGGCAAACGTACCGGTGCGGTCGATCGCGTCCAGTGCCTCGAGTGCTTCGAAAGACAGTTTCATGACGAGTTTCGCTACGACAAGGGCATCAGGCGGTATCGCGCCGTCGAGCGACACTCAATCCAATACTGTTCACAACGGTTCGTCATCCGACGTACCGAGGCACGCACGCATGTGCGCCGACGGCCGGGGCCGCCGCCGCGTTCGCTCGACGTCCGCCTGTCACGTCGGTGTCGATTCGTGGTGCTTCGCGGAAGCATCGGCGTGTGCGCCGGGCAGCGCGCCGAACATGTGCTGGCTGCACTTCGCATCGCGCCATGCGGTTCCCAGCCGGATGCCGTCGAACATCCGTCGCACCACGGGAAGAATCTGTTCGCCGGCCAGAATGCCGAGCAGGCCGACCAGGGCGATGGCGGGCGGCGCCGGCGATTGCACGCCGATCAGCGCGTAGACGACGCCGGCGAGGATGCCGGCGAGAAGCGAAGCAATGTACGGTTTCATGGGTCTGGAATGGAATGACGGCCGTTAAAAATATGGACAAATACCGGTCTGGCGTCGATCCGAAAGTCTTGGGCCAGCCTATCAGGTCTGCGCGTTCGTCGTGAGCCGATTCAATGAAATTCAGATCTTTTCAGTCTGAATTCAGAGCGTGGTGAGAATCAGAACAATTAACTGGTGCGGTCGAAATTTCGCGTATTGAATGACGCAGGCCGACTGCCGACGCTTCCGACATGGCGCATTGGATGCCTCGCGGATGCGTCGGCCAGGCAAGCCTCATTTTTCTCCGCGTCAAAGGACATCACCACCATGAGCAATCCGAAGCTTGAAGTACTTACTCCGCACAACAGCCAGCTGATCTTCATCGACCAGCAGCCGCAGATGGCGTTCGGCGTGCAGTCGATCGATCGGCAGACGCTGAAGAACAACGTCGTCGGGCTCGCGAAGGCCGCGAAGGTCTTCAACATCCCCACCACGATCACGACGGTCGAAAGCGAGAGCTTCTCGGGCCACACCTATCCCGAGTTGCTCGACGTGTTCCCGAACCAGAAGACGCTCGAACGCACGTCGATGAACTCGTGGGACGACCAGAAGGTGCGCGACGCGCTCGCCGCGAACGGCCGCAAGAAAGTGGTCGTGTCGGGCCTGTGGACCGAAGTCTGCAATACGACGTTCGCGCTGTGCGCGATGCTCGAAGGCGACTACGAGATCTACATGGTCGCCGACGCATCGGGCGGCACGACGCAGGCCGCGCACG
>NZ_JACFYV010000336.1:0-4608 GCF_016759955.1 Burkholderia sp. KCJ3K979 | reverse complement strand
CCCCACGCGTCGTCGCGATGGTTCGTGCGCGCGGCGATGAATTCGTTGATCAGGTAGCCCTCGGACCCCATGATCTCCACGCCGTCGTAGCCCGCATGCTGCGCGAGCGCCGCGCATCGCACGAAATCGGCGATCGTCTCGTCGACCTCGTCGCTCGTCAACGCATGCGGCGTGAACCGGTTGATCGGCGCCTGCAGCGCACTGGGCGCCGCGAGCGCCGGGTGATACGCGTAGCGCCCGAAATGCAGGATCTGCAACGCGATCCTGCCGCCCTCGGCCTGCACCGCACGCGTCACGACACGATGGCGTTCGGCTTCCGCTTCGGTCGTCAGCATCGCGCCGCCGGGCGCCGGACGGCCGCGCTCGTTCGGCGCGAAACCGCCCGTGACGATCAGGCCAGCCTCGCCGCGCGCACGCTCCGCATAGAACGCGGCCATCCGCTCGAAACCGTTCGGCGCTTCCTCCAGGCCGACGTGCATCGACCCCATCAACACGCGGTTCCGGAGCGACGTGAAGCCGAGTTCGAGCGGGGTCGTCAAATGCGGATAACGGGAAGCCATCGGGTGTCTCCATGTTTATGCAACAAGTTGCATTGATGGTAGCTCGCCGGCATTGTTTATGCAACATGTTGCACAAACAATGCCGCGTCGTTTGTGCTGCGGCCCCGATATGGCAAGATGCGGTTCATTCCGCAGCCTTCGCCGATTCGACATGTCCCTGCCGCACGCGCTTCTCACCGCCCTCGCCGAACGCCCCGGTTCGGGGTCCGAGCTCGCCGATCGCTTCGATCGCTCGATCGGTTATTTCTGGCAGGCGACGCACCAGCAGATCTATCGCGAACTCGGGCGTCTCGAGGAAATGGGCTGGATCGAATCGCTGCCCGCCGAGTCCGGTCGCGGCCGCAAGCGCGCGTATCGGATTCTGCCGGCCGGCAAGAAGGAATTGCGCCGCTGGATCGCCGAACCGGAAGATCCGACGCCGCTGCGCGAAGCGTTGATGGTGCGCCTGCGCGCGGAAGCCGTGCTCGGACCGGCCGGCCTCGAGGACGAGATCCGGCGGCGCATCGCGCTGCATCAGGAAAAGCTGGAGTTGTATCTGCAGATCGAGGCGCGTGACTTTGTGGAGGCCGGCGGTCCGGCGGCCGGCGATTCACGCACGAAGCGCCTGCAGCATCTGGTGCTGCAGGCCGGCATCGCGAACGAGCGGTTCTGGGTCGAGTTCTCGCAGCATGCGCTCGACACGCTGCGTTTGCCGAAGGATTGAAGCGGCTGACGAAGAACGCGCGTTGTCCGTTTCACCGCCGATCGACATTGCGCGCCGGTGTAGCGGATCGCCACGCTCTACAGCAGGTCGCGCGCCGCGCCCGCCGTCGTGAAAAAGCCGCCGCGCGGCCCGCATTGAATCGCCGCGCGACGAACCCGGATCACGCGTCCGGAAAAATCACCACCTTGCCCTTCACCTGCCGGTTCGCCATCCGCGCGATCGCGTCGGCCGCGCCGTCCAGCGACACGCGCTCGGTGATCGCGGGCCGCACCTTGCCGGCTGCGAACCATTCGGCGAGCAGCCGCATGTTCGCCGCATGCTGTGCCGGGTCGCGCCGCACCGCATCGCCCCAGAACACGCCGAGAATGTCGCGCTCCTTCAGCAGCGCAAGATTCAACGCGATCTTCGGAATCTCGCCGGCCGCGAAACCGACCACGAGGAACCGGCCGCGCCACGCGGTCGCGCGCAGCGCCGCTTCGCTGTACGCGCCGCCCACCGGATCGTAGACGACGTCGGCGCCGCGCCCGCCCGTCAGTTCGTCCACGCGGCGGCGCAGGTCCTCGGTCGCGTAGTCGATCGTCTCGTCGGCGCCCGCTTCACGGCACAGCGCGAGCTTGTCCGCGCTCGACGCTGCCGCGATCACGCGCGCACCGAGCGCCTTCGCGATCTCGATCGCGGCGATCCCGACGCCGCCGGCCGCGCCCAGCACGAGCAGCGTCTCGCCCGCCTGCAGGCGCGCACGCTGCTGCAACGCATGCAGCGACGTGCCGTAGGCGAGCACGAGCGCCGCGCCCTGCTCGAACGTCATGCCGGGCGGCAGCGCGGCGAGTTGCCGCGCATCGGCCACGCACTGCTGCGCGAACCCGCCGTGCCCGGTAAACGCCATCACCGAATCGCCGACCCGCCACGCGGTGACGCCTTCACCGACCGCGTCGATCACGCCGGCAAATTCGGCGCCCGGCGAAAACGGCAGCGCCGGTTTCACCTGATACAACCCCTGGACGATCAGCGCGTCGGGAAAATTGAGCGAGGCCGCCTTCACCTGAATCCGGACCTGCCCGGCAGCCGGTTCGGGAATCGCGACGTCCTCGATGCGCAAGCGGTCGATCGGGCCGAATGCGGTACACAACAGGGCTTTCATGCGCTTCTGTCTCCTTGCGCGGCGTGGCCGGGCATCGGTACGGGGTGCGGGATGGCCCCGCGCGGCCGGTTCACGACGAGCATGCGATGCCCATCGCATCGGCAAGATCGTCGGTATTCCGGAATGTCGTTGAAACCACGTTCAGAACCACGCGTCGCGCATGTCGAGCGTCGTCGTGTCGACGCTCGACAGCAGGTCGAGCTGCGCATCCACCTTCGGCAGTTCCCAGCGGAAGAAGTAACGGGCCGCCGCACGCTTGCCGTCGTGGAAATCGCCGTCCTGTCCGTGCGCGGCGAGCGTCACGTCGAGCCACAGCCACGCAACGACGAGATGGCCGAACGCTTCGAGATACACGCTCGCGTTCGCCAGCCGCGTCCGCGGATCGCCGATCGCGCTCAACTGATGCGTCACGTCGCACAGTCTCGCCCAACGCTGCGCCAACGCATCGGCCTGCTCGCACGCGCCGGCATCCAGCGCCCGCGCGCGCTCGACGGTCGCGCCGATCCGCGCATCGAGCGCGCGCAGCGACGCGCCGTCGTCCTGCGTGACCTTGCGGCCCAGCAGATCGAGCGCCTGGATGCCGTGCGTGCCTTCGTGAATCGGATTCAGGCGGTTGTCGCGATAGAACCGTTCGACCGCGTAGTCGCGCGTGTAACCGTAGCCGCCATGCACCTGGATCGCGAGATCGTTCGCGGCCAGACACCACTGCGACGGCCAGCTTTTCGCGATCGGCGTCAGGATGTCGAGCAGGCGCGTAGCCTCGGCGCGCACCGTCGCATCGCCGTGCGCGCGCGCTTCGTCGACCAGCCTCGCGCAGTACAGGATCAACGCGAGACCGCCTTCGACATAGGCCTTCTGCGCGAGCAGCATGCGCCGCACGTCCGGATGGTCGACGATCGGTGCCTGCGGCGCGGTCGCATCCTTGGCCGCAGGCCCGAGCGGGCGCCCCTGCGGACGGTTGCGCGCGTAGTCGAGCGCGTGCAGATAACCGGTGTAGCCGAGCGCCACCGCGCCCGCGCCGACCCCGATACGCGCCTCGTTCATCATATGGAACATGTAGGCGAGGCCATGATTCGGCTGGCCGACCAGATAACCGATCGCGCCCGCGCGCCCTTCCGGCCGATAACGCGTGCCTTCGCCGAAATTCAGCAGGCAGTTGGTCGTGCCCCGATAGCCCATCTTGTGGTTCAGCCCGGCGAGCACGACGTCGTTGTGCTCGCCGCTCGCGCCATCGGTGCCGGTCAGGAACTTCGGCACGATGAACAGCGAGATGCCGCGCGTGCCGGGCTGCAGCCGGCCATGTTCGTCGGGGATCTTCGCGAGCACGAGGTGGACGATGTTTTCCGCCAGCTCGTGCTCGCCGCCGGAAATCCACATCTTGTTGCCGGTCAGCCGGTAGCGCGGGCCGAGCGGCGAATCGCCTTCGAAATCGGCGCGCGTCGCGATGTCGGACAGCGACGAACCGGCTTGCGGTTCGGACAGGCACATCGTGCCGAGGAAGCGCCCTTCCAGCTCCGGGCGCGCGAACGCGTCGATTTGCGCGGCGCTGCCGTGCGCGACGAGCAGGTTCGCGTTGGCGACGGTCAGGAACGGATACGCGGCGGTCGCGATGTTCGCGGCCTGGAAGAACAGGAACGACGCGGCTTCGACGAGCTTCGGCAAGCACATGCCGCCGAGCGCTTCGTCGTGGCCCGCAGCGATCAGCCCGGCGTCCGCGAACGCGCGCACCGCCGGTTCGACTTCCGGGATCAGCGTCACGCGTTCGCCGTCGAACCGCGGCTCCTCGCGATCGCCGCGCGCCGCGTGCGGCGCGAACAGGTCTTCGGCGATCCGCTCGCTGGTGTCGAGCACCGCGTCGAAGGTCTCGCGACTGTGCTCCGCGTAGCGCGGCAGCGCGACGAGCGCTTCGGCGTCGAGCCAGTCATACAGCAGGAACGCGAGATCGCGTCGCGACATCAACAGACTCATCGTGCTGCCTCCCGGGGTGCCGGCCGTGTCAGCCGAATGAAGGGTTGCGTGACTGCAAGCGCTGGCAGGAATTTAGCACGGTCGTTCGCAAACGACAACGGCGCGCAAGCTAGTTGTGAAGCTTCAATAGGTTGTATCGATGGTTCATCCGGACTGAGTCTGGGAGACTGGAAGTCGCCAAACACCCAACCTTCCAGGAACCCAGCCGGATGAACACCCATAAGAATGCCCGACTC
>NZ_JACFYV010000335.1:0-4679 GCF_016759955.1 Burkholderia sp. KCJ3K979 | reverse complement strand
CCCGCCCGGCACCGGCACGCGATTGCCGGTCGCATACATGCACTGCAGATACGCGTAGTCGTAGCGGCGCTGGGCGTCATAGGCCGAGCCCTGGGCGGCGCCCGCGCCGACGACGCTGCCCGCGAGCAGCCCCGCGCCCGCGCCGACCGCCGCGCCGGTGCCGCCGTTGAACGCGGCGCCGGCCGCCGCCCCGAGCGCGGTGCCGACGGCCGCGCTGCCGACCGCGCTCGCGGTCGACGCCTGCCCGGCGCTCACGCCGCCCGATTGCTCGAACGCGTACTGCCGGCAACTGCCGTCGTCGGCGCGGAACTGGTCGAACGACTTGCCGGTGCCCGGCAGCGCCATCACGCTCGGCCCGGTCGGCAGGTAGGCGCACGCACCGAGCAGCGCGGCGAGCGACAGTACCGCCGGCACGCGCAGCGGTCGAAATACGGTTTTCATCGTTGCGCCTCCGTCACTGCGGCCGCGCCGGCACCGAGCGCCAGCCCGACTTGCAGGTCTTCACGTACGGGTAGTAATGCTTCGACGCGTCGCAGTAGTACCAGAGGTTCGCGTCGCCGTTGTCCTGCGGCTGCCCCTGCTCGACATACTCGGGCGGCGGCGGCGGAGCGACCGGCACCGCGACGATGGGCGGCGGGTAGTAGTAAGGCGCAGGGACGACCGGGGCGTAATACGGGTAGCCGGGGCCGATATAGACCCCGACCCGGGCGGCATGCGCCACGCCGCCCGTCGCGACCGCCACCGCGGCCGCCGCGCCCAGTGCGAGCTTCAATCCATTCACGTCACGTTCTCCGGCTGGCCGGTTCGCCGATGCGAACCCGGCATCCCGAACGCTACGCCGCACGCGATCCGGCATCCATTACGGGCGAGCGCGCGAATGTTGCGCGACGTTACCCGTGTGACAAACGACCCCGCCCGTCCGGGCGGTCGCGTTACGCGCTAACGGATCGAAACCGATCGCCGTCCCCGCACGCGGTTGGCGCACACGCAAAACCGTTCCAATGACGCGACGCGCCATATTGACGCACGTGCGTCAGACCGCCACGCCGCGACCGCACGCACTGCGAACGACCTTCTTGATACGAATCAACGATTTATCCCGAAATCGCGCGCGACGGGCTGGACATCTGCGACGAGTTGGCGCATTTCGCGGTGCAACATCGCGGCCCATACTCCAGCCAACCCCGACGCCTGTCCGCCGGGGTCCGCCGGCACCCGCCGGCGGGTATCGTCAGCTTCGGTCATCTGGTATGGACACCGCACTTTCGGCCCTCGATCTGGCCCGCCTGCAATTCGCGTTCACCGTCTCCTTTCACATCGTCTTTCCGGCATTGAGCATCGGCCTCGCCAGCTTCATCGCCGTGCTCGAATATCGCTGGCTGAAGACCGGCAAGCAGTACTACAAGACCCTCTGCCTGTTCTGGTCGAAGATCTTCGCGGTCGCGTTCGGGATGGGCGTCGTGTCCGGCGTCGTGATGAGCTATCAGTTCGGCACCAACTGGTCGGGCTTCTCGAGCTTCGCCGGCGCCGTCACCGGCCCGCTGCTGATGTACGAGGTCATGACCGCGTTCTTCCTCGAGGCCGGTTTCCTCGGCATCATGCTGTTCGGCTGGAACCGCGTGAGCCCGCGCGCGCACTTCGGCGCGACGCTGATGGTCGCGATCGGCACGCTGATCTCCACGTTCTGGATCCTCGCGTCGAACAGCTGGATGCAGACGCCGCAGGGCTTCGAGATCGTCGATGGCCGCGTCGTGCCGACCGACTGGTTCGCGATCATCTTCAACCCGTCGTTCCCGTACCGCCTGTTCCACATGGCGATCGCCGCGTTCATCGTCGCCGCGCTGGTGGTGGCCGCGACCGGCGCATGGCACCTGCTGAAGGGCCGCCGCGACAAGGGCGTGAAGAAGATGTTCTCGATGGCGCTGTGGCTGCTGCTGGTGCTCGCGCCGCTGCAGGCCGTGATCGGCGACCAGCACGGCATCAACACGCTGAAGCACCAGCCCGCGAAGATCGCCGCGATCGAGGGGCTGTGGGAAACCGAGAAGGGCGGCACCGCGCTCAACCTGTTCGGCATCCCGGACATGCAGGCGGAAACGACCCGCTACGCGGTGAAGGTGCCGCACCTCGGCAGCCTGATCCTCACGCACAGCTGGGACGGCGAGATCCGCGGGCTGAAGGACTTCCCGCCGCAAGACCGCCCGAATTCGACGGTCGTGTTCTGGAGCTTCCGGATCATGGTCGGCCTCGGCTTCGCGATGATCGGCCTCGCCGCGCTCGCGTGGCTGCTGCGCCGCCGCGGCCGCCTGTACGAATCGAAGTGGTTCCAGCGCTTCGCGCTCGTGATGGGCCCGACCGGTTTCGTGTCGCTGCTCGCGGGCTGGGTGACGACCGAAGCCGGCCGCCAGCCGTGGGTCGTGTATGGCGTGATGCGCACCGCGCAGGCCGTGTCGCCGCTGTCGGTGCAGCAGGTCAGCCTGTCGATGATGACGTTCGTGATCGTGTACTTCCTCGTGTTCGGCACCGGCGTGTACTACATGCTGAAGCTGATGAAGGCCGGCCCGGCGCTGCCCGACGTCGAGCACGACGATAAACCGGACACGCGCCGCGATCACACCGCGCGCCGCCCGATGTCCGCCGTCGACGAGCTGATCGAGACCGTCTGAGCCTACCCCATTCGCAAACGAGAAAACCTATGGACGTCACCGTAATCTGGGCCGCGATCATCGCATTGGGGCTCTTCATGTACGTCGTGCTCGACGGCTTCGACCTCGGCATCGGCATCGTCTTCCCGTTCTTCCCGGACGAGAAGGAACGCGACCTGATGATGAACACGGTCGCGCCCGTGTGGGACGGCAACGAGACGTGGCTCGTGCTCGGCGGCGCCGGGCTGTTCGCCGTGTTCCCGATCGTCTATTCGACCGTGCTGTCGGCGCTGTACCTGCCGCTGATCTTCATGCTGGTGTGCCTGATCTTCCGCGGCGTGTCGTTCGAGATCCGCGCGAAGGCGCGGCGCACGAAGCAGCTGTGGGATCTCGCGTTCATCGGCGGCTCGGCCGGCGCGACGCTGTTCCAGGGCATCGCGCTCGGCGCGTTCCTGCAGGGCATCGACGTGAAGGACGGCGTGTACGCGGGCGGCGCGTTCGACTGGCTCACGCCGTTCAGCCTGCTGACCGGCCTCGGCCTGATCGTGACTTACGCACTGCTCGGCTGCTGCTGGCTCGTCGCGAAGACCGAAGGCGACCTGCAGCGCCGCCTGCATCGCGTCGTGTGGCCGCTGACCGTCGTGCTGCTCGGCTTCATCGCGGTCGTCAGCCTGTGGACGCCGCTGCAGGACCCGGCCATCGCGCAGCGCTGGTTCGATTCGGGCCTGTTCTGGCGCCTGCTGCCGGTGCCGTTCCTGGTCGCCGCGTGCGCGGTGTGGATGCGCCGCGCGGTGCGCGACCGGCACGACATGACGCCGTTCGTGCTCGCGCTGGCGCTGGTGCTGCTCGGCTACGTCGGCCTGCTCGTCACGCTGTTCCCGTATGCGATTCCTCAGACGATGACGATCTGGGAAGCGGCGGCGCCGCGTTCGAGCCAGACCTTCACGCTGGTCGGCGCAGCGGTTATCCTCCCGATCATCATCGCCTACACGACGATGGGTTATTGGGTATTCCGAGGCAAGGTGCGCCATGAAGACCAGCATTACTACCACCACTGATTCCACCGCCGGCCAGCCCGGCGCGCCGCGGCCGCGGATGCGCGGCTGGATGTGGTTCGTCGTTCTGTGGGCGGGCGGCGTGGTCGGCGCCGTCACGCTCGGCTATGCGTTCAAGATCTTCATGAACCTGACGCTGTTTGCGGTGAAGTAGGCGGAGCGGCCGCTGCGATCGAACGATGACCCGGGCGGCCGTTTTGTCGTGGATGGCTGCGGCTTCAGCCGGATGCATCAAGCCGAACAACGCATGAATCCGCCATTTAGGCAGAAATCCATACAAATCACATCGCCGACGTGAACGAAATATATGGATTTCTACCGAAATACGAACCACACGGCTGAATCACTCCACCGCACACTGCGCGTCTACCCCCGCCCGCGCAACGCCGCATCGATCTTCCGATCGGTCTTGTACTGACTCAGCGCATACACCGACCAGATCGCGGCCGGCAGCCAGCCGATGATCGTGAGCTGCAGGAGCAGGCAGATAATCCCGGCGATCGGGCGACCGATCGTGAAGAACTGGAACCACGGGAGCAGCAGGGCAAGCAGAAGGCGCATGAACGATCCTCTCGGTACGTCGTTGAACGGGTGATACCCGGCCAATATGGCGGGTTGCGCGCCCCGTTTCAAGCCCGCGCACGACGGCTCGCCGGGCAAAGCCCTGTGCCGATACCCCGCGCTACGCCGAATCGGCCAGCCATTGCGCGACCCGCAGGACGAGCCCGTCCGCTTCGTCGAAGCACTCGACGCCCGCGACCTGCGGCGCGCCGCAGATCGTGAACACCGGCTTGCCCCACTGCAACCCGAGCGCGATTTCGGACAGCGTGCCGAGCCCGCCGCCCACCGCGATCAGGCACACCGACGCACGGCCCACACGGTCAGGCCGAGCACGCCGAACAGCGCGACGTCGATCACCATCATCATGCTGATGCCGAGAATCGGGTACTTCGAGTAGACGTTGCGCTCGAGCCAGTCGTTC
>NZ_JACFYV010000334.1:0-4781 GCF_016759955.1 Burkholderia sp. KCJ3K979 | reverse complement strand
GCCGACGAACACGCCCGCCGCGCCGTTCGCGTCGAACACGACGCCGCCGGCGGCCGCACCCGTCGCGATCGCGAGCTGGATCGCCGCGACGATCAGCCCGCCCGCGCTCTCGGCCTCGTCGGGCACGGTGCGCGTGACCCACGTCGACCACGCGACCGGCACGCCGCCGAACGCCATCCCCCACAACGCGACCAGCACCGCGTCGATCATCGGCGCGCGGCCGAGCACGACGAGCGCGATGCCGAGCACGACCATCAGCGCGGGCATGCCGATCAGCATCGGCCGCAGCCGGTGTTCGAGCACGCGGCCCGCGAGCGACGTGCCGACGAAGTTCGCGATGCCGTAGCCGAGCAGGATCGCCGACAGCCCGTTCACGCCGACGCCCGCCACCTGTTCGAGGAACGGCCGCAGATACGTGAAGAACGCGAAATGGCCGGTGAACACGAGGATCGTCGCGAACATTCCGAGGCCCACGGTCGGCCGGCGCAGCACGTCGATCAGCGTACGCAGCCGCGTCGTGCCGCTCGGCGGCATCGACGGCAGCGTGACGATCTGCGACACGAACGCGATGCCGCCGAGCACGGCCGCGATCAGGAACACGTTGCGCCAGCCGATCAGGTGACCGAAGTAGCTGCCCATCGGCGCGGACGCGATGGTCGCGACCGCCACGCCGCTGAAGATGATCGACAGCGCGCGCGGCACCATCGCCGTCGGCACGAGCCGCATCGCGGTGGCGGTCGCCATCGTCCAGAAGCCGCCGAGCGCGATGCCGAGCACGACGCGGCCGAACAGCAGCATGGCCAGGTTCGGCGCGAACGCCACGGCGAGGTTCGATACGACGAGCAGCACCGAGAACACGAGCAGCACGCGCCGCCGATCGATCGTGCGCGTGAGCGCGGAGATCAGCAGGCTCGTCACGAGCGCGACCGTGGCGGTGGCCGTGACGGCCTGTCCGGCCACGCCCTCGGTCACGCCGAGGCTGTCGGCCATCGGCGTCAGCAGGCTCGCCGGCAGGAATTCGGCGGTGACGAGCCCGAACACGCCGAGCGTCATCGCGAAGACCGCGCCCCAGGCCGGTTCGCGGGGGGCCGCCGTCGAGGCGGCCGAGGAGATTCCGGGATTCATGCGGGGTTCCGTGTCGGTTAGGGAAAGTACGGATAAAGGCGTATCGTAAGGAACAGCGGCAGGACGGTCTATGACATACAATCCGTTCTTGTTGATCGAACGTCCGTATCTCGATATGTCCGAGCCCCTTCTGCCCCCGATTCCCGATGTGCACGACCTCGTCAGCGAGTTGCTGCTGGGGATGCGGCTGAGCGGCGTCCAGTACCGCCGCATTCAGGTCGCGCGGCCGTTCGGACTGAGTTTCGGCCACGGGACGGGCCGCGCGCAGTTCCATTTCATCGTGCGCGGACCCGTGCTGCTGCGCGACGCGACGGGCGAGACGATGCGGCTCGAGGCCGGCGACGCGATCCTGTTGCCGCACGGCGGCATGCACGCACTGGTGTCCGATCCGGATGTGCCGTGCCGCGAGATCGACGGCTTCGAGGTCGCGAAGATCTGCGATACGGTCGCGTCGGTGGCGTCGGCCGGCGTGTCGCCCACGAGCTGCGCGACGAAGGAACCCGGCGCCGGCGATGCGCTGATCTTCAGCGCCTGCATGGAACTCGACCTCGGCGGCATGCAGCCGCTGGTCGGCACGATGCCCGCGTTCATGCACGTGGGCACGCTGCTCGCGCGCTACCCGGAGATCCGTCCGATGCTCGATGCGATGGAGCGCGAGGCGTGTACGGCGCGCGCGGGCTTCGCGGGCATCCTCGCGCGGCTCGCGGACGTGGTCGCGGCGTTCATCGTGCGCGGCTGGGTCGAGTGCGGGTGCGGCGATGCGACCGGCTGGGTGCAGGCGCTGCGCGAGCCGAAGCTCGGCCGCGCGATCGTCGCGCTGCATCGCGACCCGGGCCGCAACTGGAGCGTCGCGGAGCTCGCGACCGAGGCAGGCGTGTCGCGCTCGGTGTTCGCCGAGCGCTTCCTCGCGGCCACCGGGATGACGCCCGTGCGCTACCTCACCGAGCTGCGGATGCGGCTCGCCGCGCAATGGATCGCCCGCGACCGCGAGACGATCGAAGCGGTCGCGTACCGGCTCGGCTACGGTTCGCTCGCGGCGTTCAGCCGTGCGTTCAAGCGCGTGGTCGGCAAGCCGCCGGGCGCCGTGCGCGCGGACGGCGACGTGCCCGCCGAAGCGTAACGCGCGGCGCGCGGGGCCGGCGGCGGTGCCGGCCCGCAGGCCGTCACTTCAATGCGTCGAGCCGGTCGACCAGCGCCGTCGCGCACTGCACGGCGAGCGCCGCGCACTGCTCCACGTCGACGGCCGCGCCGGCCGCGACCGTGCCCTGCACGATCCGGCCCAGCAATTCCTTCGAGAGTTCGGCGATCTCGTGATCCCGTTCCGTCATGATGTCCCTCCTGCGCGTCGGCGATTCCGGTGATTCGCCCGTCCGGAGCGAATGCCGTGCCCGCGCCGCTCAACGCTGCTTCGCCCGCACGACGATCTGCGCCTGCGTGTCGCGCTCGATGCGCTCGAGCGACGCGCGCAGCGCCGCGAATTCGTCCGGCGTGCAGACCTGCCGCCCGAAATCCGCGTTCATCCGCCGCGTGACCTGCACGACGCGCGCGGCCGCATCGAACACGTAATGCGACGTGAAATCGACGAAGCGGCCGTGCACGGCCGTATCGGCCGGCAGGTCGGTCACGGCGACGCCCGCCGGCAACGCGATCTGGCCGGTCTCGTCGAACGCGCCGCCAATGCAGCCCCACGGCTGCGTGCGCACCGGCTCGGCCAGCCAGGTTTCGACCTGGGTCGCGATACCGCCCGTGACGCTCGACAGCGCGGGCAACGCGGTCGTGCCGTCCGGCCAGACGAAATGATCGAGCGTGCCGGTCACGGTCACGTCGAACGGCCCGTCCGTCACGCGCCGGTCGCTGGTCGACAGTTGCGCGCGGCCGCGCAGGCCGCTTTGCCGCAGGCGCTCGGTCGCGAGCTGCGCAATGCGCTCGCGCGACGCGCGGCGAAACAGGTTGCGTTCGAGTTCGGCCGTCCAGCCATCGTCCTCGACATAAGCCTGAACACGCGCGGCGCCCGGCTGCGCGGCATCGATCGAGATCCGCGCGGTGCGGGCGCGCGGCTGCGTGGCCGGCGTGCGCGACAGCACGCCCGTATCGACCAGCAGCGCCGGGCGATCCATCACGATCGGCGGCAGGTAGCCGAACGCGATGCCGGCCGTCGTCGTATCCGCGTAGAGCGCGAGATCGGGCAGCCACGTGATCGCGTGATTGATCGCGCCGGCGCCGTAGCCGGGCACCGACGGCAGCGTGTACACGGCGCCGAGATTGATCAGCACCGGTTCGCTGCGAATGCCGACCGCCGCGAGCAACGCGCCGAACAGCGCGACATGATCCTTGCAGTCGCCGTAGCGGTTGCGCAGGATGTCGGTCACGCGATGCGGCGCGGCGGCCGTCTCGCCGAGAAACAACCCGACGTAGCGCACGTTCGCCTGCACCCAGTCGTACAGGATGCGCGCCTTGTCGCGCGGATCGGCGGCATTCGCCGTGAGCGCACGCGCCAGCTGCACGACGACCGCATCGTTCGCGCTCGGGTCAACGGCCGCGTTGCGGTAGCGCGCGGCGAACGCCGCGTAGTCGGGCAGCGTCGACACGACGAGCCGGTCGCCGTAGGTCGGATAGCCGACCGCGCCGCTTTCGATGCGATCGTACGCACCGTGCCGGTAGTCGAATTCGTAACGCGTGCGGCCGTTCGCCGTGACCGGGGGCAGCGCGACGTAGCCGCGCGCGTCCGCGTACAGCGGCATGTCGGCCGGCACGTCGAAGATCAGCCGCTGGCTGTCGACCGGCTCGCGCGACGGCTCGACGGTGTAGCCGAAGTAGCCGCGATTGACCGGCTTCGTGCGGGTCTTGCGGAACGCGACGCGGGTGCTCGACCCGGCTTCGACGCCGGGGAACACGACCGTGCGCAGCAGGCCGTCCTGGAACGTCGGCGCGCCGGCCGAGCGCGGCTCCTGCACGTCGCGGATGCCGTCCGCGCCGACCGGATGCGCGACGCCGTCGCGGTCGATCGTCTCGGTCGCGAGCAATTCCACCTTCTCGAGATTCTTGTCGAACCATACGTAGCGCTGCGCAACGGCATCAATGCCGTTCGCGTCGTTCGCGCGCAGCGTCGAATCGTCGTGCTCGTCGAGCGAACCGTCGTGCTGGATCACGAATTCGTGGACGTCGCTCACGAGCGTGACGGGCGCCATATCGCCCGCGTCGCGAGCGTCCCGCGTGTCGTGTGAGTCGGGCGTATCGGCCACGGCCGTACCCGCGCCGAGCGCCACGGCGCACGCAAGCAGGCAGCCGGTCCATCGGAAATGAAAACGCACCACGTCGAAGCTCTCCGCGCGTTCGTTACCGGACGTCAGCGCCGCGCGCCGGAGCGGGAGTCGTACCGCATGACGCGCGCATGACAGGCCGCTCGCACGCACCCGCACGCGTGGCCGCCGTGCGGCCCAGTGTGGGCGACGGGCTGGCGAGCGTCAAGCCGCGCCAGCGGGAAGGACACCTCACGCGATCGGCGACGCTTTCGAAACCGGTGACCGCGTGATGGCGTTCGCATGGCTGGGCGTGATCCTGTCAGGCACGCTGCCGACGGTGCTGCATCTCGAACGGCGGCATCCGAAACCGATCGACGCCGAGCGGCCATGCGCGCCGCGCGCTCCCTCGCGCTC
>NZ_JACFYV010000333.1:0-4841 GCF_016759955.1 Burkholderia sp. KCJ3K979 | reverse complement strand
CCAGCCGAGCGCATCGACGAGCGCGACCAGCGCGTCGTCGTCCACGCGCCGTGCGACGCCGCCCGCGTCGGTCCAGTCGGGTTGCAGGCCGGCCGCACGGGCGAGCGCCGCGATCGGGACGTCGGTCGTCATGAGGGGCTCCGTCCGTTCGTGCTGTGATGCCGCGCGTCCCGGTTGACCGCGCCGTCGCGCCATACGATGCAGGCGCGGGGCGGCACGTGCCCGCCGGGCAGCCGGTCGCGCGCCCGCGGCGGCGTCTCGAACACGATCTTGCCGACCGGCAGCGCGGGCAGCGTCGCGTCGTGCGAGCCGAGATTCAGCGCGATCGTCAGCGTGCTGCCGTCGCCGAGGCGCCAGCGCGCGACCAGTGCCGGCGGGTCGCCGTCGCCCGCGAGCAGTTCGACGCCGAGCGCCTGCGCGTTGGCCAGGTGCGGCGTCACGAGCGCCGCGCGCACGGCCAGCGCGCTGCGGTAGAAGCGCCGCCAGGCGGCCGCGTCGGGCCACGACTCGTCGGGCGGATGGTGCGACGACGAGCGCACGAAGGTCGCGATGTCGTTCGGGTCGGGAATCGCGTCGCGATGGGCGGCGTCGGCGAACGCGGGAAACGCGGCGAATTCGCGGCGCCGGCCTTCGCGCACCGCATCGGCGAGCGCGCCGCGATAGTCGGTGAAGAACTGGAACGGCTGCGTGCTGCCGTCTTCCTCGCCCATGAACAGCAGCGGGATCGACGGCGCGAGCAGCATCAGCGCGGTGGCCGCGCGCACCGCATCGTCGTTCGCGAGCGCGCGCAGCCGTTCGCCGAACGCGCGGTTGCCGACCTGGTCGTGGTTCTGCAGGAACACGACGAACGCGGTCGGCGGCAGGTGCGCGCTCGGCTCGCCGCGCGCGGCGCCGTCGTGCAGCGGCGACGGGTCGCCCTGGTACGCGAAGCCTTCGCCGAGCGTGCGCGCGAAATGGCGCAGCGGCGCATCGGCGTACGCGCGGTAGTAGCCGTCGCGCTCGCCGGTCAGCAGCACGTGCGCGCTGTTGTGGAAGTCGTCGTTCCATTGCGCGTCGAAGCCGCCGGGGCCGAGCAGGCTCGCAGTATTGCGCTCGTTCTCCAGCACGAGATGCACGTGGCGCGCGTCGCCCGCCTGCGCGCGCACGTGGCGCGCGAGTTCGCGCAGCCACGCGTCGTCGTCGATCGCGTGCGCGGCGTCGATGCGCAGCCCGTCGAAGCGGTATTCGTCGAGCCAGTACAGCGCGTTGTCGATGAAGAACGCGCTCGTCTGCGGGCGGGTGAAGTCGATCGCCGGCCCCCATGCGGTCTGCCGGTCCGCGCGGAAGAAGTCGGGCGCGTAGCGCGGCAGCAGGTTGCCGTCGGGGCCGAAGTGGTTGTACACGACGTCGAGGAATACCTGCAGCCCGAGCCCATGCGCGCTGTCGACCAGCGATTTCAGCTCCTCGGGCCGCCCGTACGACGCATCGGGCGCGAACGGCAACACGCCGTCGTAGCCCCAGTTGCGTGCGCCGGGAAACGCATTGACGGGCATCAGCTCGACGGCGGTCACGCCGAGTTCGGCGATCGCCGGCAGGCGCCGCTCGACGGCCGCGTAGCCGCCGCAGGCGCCGACATGCAGCTCGTACAGCACCGTTTCGTGCCACGGGCGGCCGCGCCACGCGTCGTGACGCCAGCGGTACGCGGCCGGATCGACGACCTGGCTGGGGCCGTGCACGTCGTACGGCTGAAAGCGCGACGCGGGATCGGCCACGGCCAGCGCGTCGTCGAGCAGGTAGCGGTACAGCGTGCCGGGGCCGCATGGCGCGATCGTCTCGAACCAGCCGTCGCCGGCAGGCGTCATCGGGATCGCGCGGCCGCCTTCGTCCTGCAGCTCGACGGCGGCGGTGCGGCTCGCGGGCGCCCACAGCCGGAAGCGCGTGCGGTCGGCCCCGACGCAGGTCGCGCCGAACGACGATTCGAATACATGCGTGCCGGTGGGGCGGGCGGAACGGGAAGTCATGGCGGTCCTCAGGAAGACTGATCGGGCGGCGGCACGGCCGCGACCGCGATCACGGCCGCATGCGCGGCGACGTCGAGCCCCACTTCCGGCCACGAGCGCGGGCCCGAGTCGGGCGTCGCGGTGTCGAGCAGGATGCGGTAATCGAGCACGGGCGCGGGCGGCATGAACGTGATGGTGTCGGCCGATGCGTTCAGCATCACGAGCAACGCCTCGGTGCGCCCGGTGCGGCCGGTGCCGACGCGCCGCATCGTCAGCGCGCGGCGTTCGCCGTCTTCCCACGCGGGCACGGTGAGCGCGTCGCCGCGTTCGTCGAACCAGTCGATCTCGCGCATGCCCGGCGCGCCGTCACGGTCGCCCGACGGGTAGCGCGGCGCCGACATCACCGGATACATGCGCCGCAGCGCGGCGAGCCGCGACACGAAGCGGGTCATCTGCACGCCGGCGTCGCTGTGCGCCAGGTCCCAGTCGAGCCAGGACAGTTCGTTATCCTGGCAATACGCGTTGTTGTTGCCGTGCTGCGTGCGGCCGAATTCGTCGCCGGCCACGAGCATCGGCGTGCCGAGCGCGGTAAATAGCGTCGCGAGCATCGAGCGCGCGACGCGCAGCCGCACGTCGCGGATCGCCGCGTCGTCGGTCGGCCCTTCGATGCCCCAGTTCGCGCTGCAGTTGTCGTCGCGGCCGTCGCGGTTGTCCTCGCCGTTCGCGTCGTTGTGCTTGCCCGCATACGACACGAGGTCGGCCAGCGTGAAGCCGTCGTGCGCGGTCACGAAATTGACCGAGGCCCACGTGCGGCGCCGGCCGTGATTGAACAGGTCGGCCGAGCCCGACAGCCGCGCGGCCAGTTCCGGGCGCTGCCCCGCGTCGCCGCGCCAGAAGCGTCGCACGGTGTCGCGAAACCGGTCGTTCCATTCGGCGAAGCCGGGGGGGTGACGGCCGAGCTGATAGCCGCCGGGGCCGAGATCCCACGGCTCGGTGATCAGCTTGCGCTGCGCGAGCACGGGGTCCTGCCGCAGCGCATCGAAGAACCCCGCGCCGGGCTCGAAGCCGTGATCCTCGCGGCCGAGCGTCACGCCGAGATCGAAGCGGAAGCCGTCGATGTTGAACGCGGTCGCCCAGTAGCGCAGCGAATCCATCACCATCTGCACGACGCGCGGATGCGACATGTTCAGCGTGTTGCCGCAGCCGGTTTCGTCGACGTGATAACGCGGATCGTCGGGCCGCAGCCGGTAATAGCTCGCGTTGTCGAGGCCGCGCCACGACAGCGTGGGCCCGAGCTGGTTGCCTTCGCACGTGTGGTTGTAGACCACGTCGAGCACGACCTCGATGCCGGCCGCATGCAGCTGGCGCACCGCGATGCGCATTTCGTCGAGCCGCCGCGTCGTCAGGTACGACGGCTCCGGCGCGAAGAACGCGGCCGTGTCGTAGCCCCAGTAGTTGCGCAGCCCGCGTTTCACGAGCTCGCGCTGCTGCAGGAACGCGTGGATCGGCAGCAGTTCGACCGTCGTCACGCCGATCGACAGCAGGTGATCGATGAACGCCGGATGCGCGAGCGACGCGAACGTGCCGCGCTCCGGCGGGCGCAGCCCGGCGCGGCGCATCGACGCGCCGCGCACGTGAGTCTCGTAGATCACGGTGCTGCGCCACGGCACGTTCGGGCGGCGGTCGTTGCTCCAGTCGAACGCTTCGTCGACGACCACCGCTTTCGGCATCGCGGGCGCCGAATCGCGGCGGTCCATCGACAGGTCGGCCCGGTTCGAATGCACGCGATAGCCGAACAGCGCGTCCGACCAGCGGAACTGGCCGACCAGCTTGCGCGCGTACGGGTCGAGCAGCAGCTTGGTCGGATTGAAGCGATGGCCGTGCTGCGGCTGGTACGGGCCGTCCGCGCGGAATCCGTACACGGTGCCCGGATGCGCGTTGGGCAGGTAGCCGTGCCACACCTCGTCGGTGCATTCGGGCAGGTCGAGGCGCGCGAGTTCCTTGCGGCCGGTCGGGTCGAACACGCACAGCTGGATGCGCTGCGCATGCGCGGAAAACACCGCGAAGTTGGTCCCGAGGCCGTCCCAACTGGCGCCGAGCGGATAGCTGCGGCCGGGTTCGAGACGGTCGGGCAGGGCGGTCGGCATGGGGTGGATCTCCGTGTCGGGGAGGTGAATGATCAGGCGGGAGTCAACCAGAGCGTCGCGAGCGGCGGCAGGCGCAGGCTCGCCGACCACGCCTCGCCGTGCGCGGGCACGGCTTCGGCCCACACGGCGCCGTCGTTGCCGGCGTTGGTGCCGCCGTACGACGCGGCATCGGTGTTCATCAGTTCGCGCCAGTGGCCGGGCGCGGGCAGGCCGAGCCGGTAACCGGCGCGCGGCACGGGCGTGAAGTTGCAGACGGCGACCACCAGACGCCCCGTATCGTCGCGGCGCGCGAACGCGAACACGCTGTTGTCGCGGTCGTCGCCGATCAGCCAGGAGAAGCCGGCCGCGTGGCAGTCGAGCGCATGCAGCGCCGGCTCGGCCGCGTACGCGCGGTTGAGATCGCGCACGAGCCGCTGCACGCCGCGATGCGCGGGCGCGTCGAGCAAATCCCAGTGCGGCGTCGCATCGTGCGCGAACTCGCTCCACTGCGCGAATTCGCTGCCCATGAACAGCAGCTTCTTGCCGGGGTGTGCCCACATGAAGCCGAAATACGCGCGCAGCGTCGCGAGCCGCTGCCACGCGTCGCCGGGCATCTTCGCGACGAGCGAGCCCTTGCCGTGCACGACCTCGTCGTGCGACAGCGGCAGCACGAAGCGCTCGGAGAACGCGTACACGAGCCCGAACGTCATCCGGTCGTGGTGATAGCGGCGGTGGA
>NZ_JACFYV010000332.1:0-4870 GCF_016759955.1 Burkholderia sp. KCJ3K979 | reverse complement strand
GTATCGGTTTGCTGGGCGGTACCTTCGACCCGATCCACGACGGCCATCTCGCGCTCGCGCGCCGGTTCGCCGAACTACTCGACCTGACCGAACTCGTGCTGCTGCCCGCCGGGCAGCCGTACCAGAAGCGCGACGTGTCGGCCGCCGAGCACCGGCTCGCGATGACGCGCGCGGCGGCCGGCACGCTGTCCGTGCCGGGCGTGACCGTGACCGTCGCCACCGACGAGATCGAGCACACCGGCCCGACCTACACGGTCGAGACGCTCGCGCGCTGGCGCGAGCGGATCGGCCCGGGTGCGTCGCTGTCGCTGCTGATCGGCGCCGACCAGCTCGTGCGCCTCGATACGTGGCGCGACTGGCGCATGCTGTTCGACTACGCGCACATCGGCGTGTCGACGCGCCCGGGCTTCGAGCTCGGCGCGGCGCCGCCGGACGTCGCGCGGGAAATCGCCGCGCGGCAGGCCGGTGCCGACGTGCTCAAGGCCACGCCGGCAGGCCGCCTGCTGATCGATACGACCCTTTCGTTCGACATCGCCGCGACCGACATCCGCGCGCACCTGCGCGAATGCATCGCACGCCATGCGCAAATGCCCGACGCATCGGCCGAACATGTGCCGGCCGCCGTATGGGCCTATATTCTTCAACATCGCCTCTACCATTCCTGAATCCATGGATATTCGCAAACTGCAGCGCGTGATCGTCGACGCCCTCGAAGACGTCAAGGCGCAAGACATCAAGGTGTTCAACACCAGCCACCTGACCGAACTGTTCGACCGCGTGGTCGTCGCCTCGGGCACCTCCAACCGCCAGACCAAGGCGCTCGCGTCGAACGTGCGTGACAAGGTCAAGGAAGCCGGCGGCGACGTCGTCAGCTCCGAAGGCGAGGACACCGGCGAATGGGTGCTGGTCGACTGCGGCGACGCGGTCGTGCACATCCTGCAACCGGCCCTGCGCCAGTACTACAACCTCGAGGAAATCTGGGGCGACAAGCCCGTGCGGATGAAGCTCGGCGGCGGCAAGGGCAACGGCTTCGCCACGGCGAGCGAAGACGACGAGGAAGAGGAAGAAGCGCCCGCACGCCCGGCGCGCAAGACGGCCGCCCGCCGCCGTTGAGCCGTCACGCGTCTGTCGATGAAGCTTTTCATCCTCGCGGTCGGTCACAAGATGCCCGGCTGGATCGCATCCGGCTTCGACGAATACACGAAGCGGATGCCGCCCGAACTGCGCATCGAGTTGCGCGAAATCAAGCCTGAACTGCGTTCGGGCGGCCGCAGCGCCGAAAGCGTGATGGCCGCCGAGCGGCAGAAGATCGAGGCCGCGCTGCCGAAGGGCGCGCGCCTCGTCGCGCTCGACGAGCGCGGCCGCGACTGGACCACGATGCAGCTCGCGCAGGCGCTGCCCGGCTGGCAGCAGGACGGCCGCGACGTCGCGTTCGTGATCGGCGGCGCCGACGGGCTCGATCCGGACCTGAAAGCACGCGCCGACGTGCTGCTGCGCATCTCGAGCATGACGCTGCCGCACGGCATGGTGCGCGTGCTGCTCGCCGAACAGCTTTACCGGGCGTGGAGCATCACGCAGAATCACCCCTACCACCGCGCATGACGTGTCGTCCTCGAGACGCGCGCCGGGCGCGCTCAACGAGATAACGACACCATGCCGTCCAGCACGTCCCCCGCGCTTTTCCCGATCCTCTACCTCGCTTCGCAAAGCCCCCGCCGCCAGGAGCTGCTGCTGCAGATCGGCGTACGCTTCGAGCTGCTGCTGCCGCGCCCCGACGAGGACGCCGAGGCGCTCGAAGCCGAACTGCCCGGCGAAGCCGCCGACGCGTACGTGCGGCGCGTGACCGTCGCGAAGGCCGAGGCCGCGCGTGCGCGTCTCGTCGCGAGCGGCAAACCGGCCGCGCCGGTGCTCGTTGCGGACACCACGGTGACGATCGACGGCGCGATCCTCGGCAAGCCGGCCGACGCCGACGATGCGCTCGCGATGCTCACCCGCCTCGCGGGCCGCGAACACGAAGTCCTGACCGCCGTCGCCGTGATCGGCGCCGACGGCGAACTGCTGCCGCCCGCGCTGTCGCGCTCGTCGGTACGTTTTTCGAACGCACCGCGCGACGCATACGTGCGCTACGTCGAAACCGGCGAGCCGTTCGGCAAGGCCGGCGCGTACGCGATCCAGGGCCGCGCGGCCGAATTCATCGAGCGAATCGACGGATCCCATTCAGGTATCATGGGTCTGCCCCTTTTTGAGACTGCCGCGCTGCTGCGTACCGCACGCGTCGCCTTCTGAACCGCACCATGAACGAAGAAATCCTGATCAACCTCACGCCGCAGGAAACGCGCGTCGCACTCGTCCAGCAAGGTGCGGTGCAGGAGCTTCACGTCGAGCGCACGCTGTCGCGCGGGCGGGTCGGCAACATCTATCTCGGCAAGGTCGTGCGCGTGCTGCCCGGCATGCAGTCGGCGTTCATCGACATCGGCCTCGAACGCGCGGCGTTCCTGCACGTCGCCGACATCTGGCATCCGCGCCTCGCGGGCGAGCCGCAGTCAGGCGCGCCGCACCAGCCGATCGAGAAGATCGTGTTCGAGGGCCAGACACTGATGGTCCAGGTGATCAAGGACCCGATCGGCACGAAGGGCGCGCGGCTGTCGACGCAGGTCAGTATCGCGGGGCGCACGCTCGTCTACCTGCCGCAGGAGCCGCATATCGGCATCTCGCAGAAAATCGAGAGCGAGGCCGAGCGCGAGGCCGTGCGCGCGCGCCTGACGGCCGTGATCCCGCCGGACGAGAAAGGCGGCTACATCGTGCGCACGATCGCCGAGGATGCGACCTCCGACGAACTGGCCGGCGACGTCACGTACCTGCGCAAGACCTGGGCGACGATCGTCGCACAAGCGCAGCGCCTGCCGGCGACGAGCCTGCTGTATCAGGATCTCGATCTCGCGCAGCGCGTGCTGCGCGATTTCGCGAACGACGACACGACGCGCATCCAGGTCGACTCGCGCGAGACGTACCAGCGCCTGTCGGAATTCGCGGGCGAATTCACGCCGGCCGTGAGCCCGAAGCTGCATCACTACACGGGCGAGCGGCCGCTGTTCGACCTGTACAACATCGAGACGGAGATCCAGCGCGCGCTGTCGCGCCGCGTCGACCTGAAGTCGGGCGGTTACCTGATGATCGACCAGACCGAGGCGATGACGACGATCGACGTGAACACCGGCGGCTATGTCGGCGCGCGCAACTTCGACGACACGATCTTCAAGACCAACCTCGAGGCCGCGCATACGATCGCGCGGCAACTGCGGCTGCGCAACCTCGGCGGGATCATCATCATCGACTTCATCGACATGGAGAACGCCGAGCATCGCGACGCGGTGCTGTCCGAGCTGAAGAAGGCGCTGTCGCGCGACCGTACGCGCGTGACGGTCAACGGTTTCTCGCAGCTCGGGCTCGTCGAGATGACGCGCAAGCGCACGCGCGAATCGCTCGCGCACGTGCTGTGCGAACCGTGCCCGACCTGCCAGGGCAAGGGCCAGGTGAAGACGTCGCGCACCGTGTGCTACGACATCCTGCGCGAAATCCTGCGCGAGTCGCGGCAGTTCAATCCACGTGAGTTTCGCGTGATCGCCGCGCAGCAGGTGATCGACCTGTTCCTCGACGAGGAGTCGCAGCATCTGGCGATGCTGATCGACTTCATCGGCAAGCCGGTGTCGCTGCAGGTGGAGTCGAATCTGAGCCAGGAGCAGTACGATATCGTGCTGATGTAACCTTCCGCCCATCCGCCGCCGGCATCGCCGCGCGGCGCCCCGATGCGGCGTCCGGGCCGTTCGCGCCTGCCGCGCCGGCGCCGGCCGCCGCCCTTTCATTGACCCTTTTCGCATTCACCACACACCATGAGCCAAGGCCACAATCGCCGCCAGCGCAAGAAACTCCACATCGGCGAATTCCAGGAACTCTCGTTCAACGCCACCGCGCATTACCGCAATGAAATGACCGACCTCGAGCGCGGCCAGTTGATCGATGCATTCATCGACTTCGTCGAAGCGAACGGGCTGCTGACCGTCGCGTCCGCGGACGAAGGCATCGGCGCGTACGTGATCTCCGGCGCGCCGCGCGGCACGACGACCGACGCCGACCGCGAACTCGTGCGCGGGTGGCTGGCCGCCCGTCCGGAACTGAAGGACGTCCAGGTCAGCGAATTCGCCGACGCGTGGTATCCGGACGCCTGATTTTCCGGTTTCACGCTGTTTCGGACAGCAGCCGCGCCTGCGGCGCGTCCGCCGAATGGCCATGATTGCGGCAGGCGTTGCGGCACGGTTGCCGCGGTCCGCGGGCCTCGGCTCGTTGAGCCAGGGGCCCCGCGGCAGCGGCGCCGGCGCCCGCATCGCCGTCGATCAGGCACCGCAGCCGGGCCTCCAACCCGCGTCCGATCCCTTCCTTTTCCCGACGGTCGGCCTGCAACAGGCCATCGAAGTCGGTCCTGAAAGCAAGACACGTTAAACTCTCACCTCGCGTGGTGCGCCGCCCGCACCCGCCATCCATCGCCAGCCGCGTGCCCTCGGGCCGCCCCCCGACCCATGGAGTGAGTGTCAATGAGCGGCGGACTCCCGTTTCCCGCATCCCGCAAGTCGTTGCCGTCGTCGACGGTCTTCCTGATTCTCGCCGTCGCCGCGCTGCTGTCCGGCTGCGGGCTGCTGCCGGTCCAGAACCCGCCCGCGCCGATCAGCGAGGCGCTCGTCGAGCCTGTCGAGGAGACCGCCGGCGAGCCGCTGACGATGCCGCCGGTGCCCGCGCCGACGCAACCGGAGGAACCGGAAGCGCCGAAGAAGCCGCACCGCGAGGTGACGCGGCCGAAGCCCGTGCAGCGTCCCGA
>NZ_JACFYV010000331.1:0-4890 GCF_016759955.1 Burkholderia sp. KCJ3K979 | reverse complement strand
CCCGCCACGCTGCCGACGGCCATCACGTCGAACACGCCGCCACCCGCGCCGGCTCAAGCACCGGCTGCGGCCGCTCAGCCGTCGCGCGCCAGCGCCGACGCGCTGTGGTACATCTCGAAGTAACGCGTGTCCGATCGCACGCGTATCGCGGCGATCCTTTCGATGCGGTCAGCGGCAGTTCGGACGCGGCCGCGCCGCGCTTCATGACATACGCGCGCAGATAGCGGGAGGTCGACGATTCCGGTGACGCAATCGTCACACGGCCCTCACCCGCGCCGCACCCAGATCACTTTCCCGTCGCGGATACCGAGATTGCGGCGCTCCTGCCGGTAGTCCATCGTGCCCGGCAACGACTTGCCGTCGCGCTCGAGCACGCGCCACAGGCAGCCGTCGAGCAGCGTGGTCGCATCGGCCTCGGTCTTGCCGACCAGCGCATCGTCCGGTGCGGCGTCCGCCTTGCATGCCTGCGCGGCGCCCGACTGCAGAGGGGGCCTGGCCGCGCCGCCCGCGGTGGCGTTGGGGTGTTTCGTGTCCATGTCCGCACATCCTGCAAAAGTTGCACTCGCAACGAGTGCAACGAGCATCGCGATCGTGTTCTTCATCGGTTTCTCCCTGTCGCGGCCCGGCGGTCCATGTGCGGCACTCGTGCATGGCCGGGCATCGCATGCGTGATCGATTCCGCATGCTGCCGGCCGTTTCCTGACGGAGCCGGCCAGCGCATGGCGGCCTTTCGCGACCCGGCCGAGCCGCCCCGGCGCTCCTGCGTCGCAGGCCCGGCCTGACGCCGAACCCGAGCGCATGTTACCGCACGCGGTTCGCGGCGACGGCGCGACGCCGACGCATCGCGTGCGTCCCCCGCGCCCCCGCAATCCGTTCAGAACTTGTACGTCACGCCCGCGATGCCGTAGTAGTTGCTGCGCGACTGCACGATCGGGCTGTCGCCGGCGCGGCCGAGCAGCCGCGTCACGCCGCCGGTCGCGAGCACCGACCAGTGCCGCGACAGCGTCCAGTTCCACGCGACCGCCATCGATGCGCTGTCGATCCCGCCGCTCACCGAATACGGCCGGAACCGGCTCGTCATCGACTGTGCGTCGGTCACGCCGTAGAAGGTCTGCATGTAGCGTCCCGAGCCCGCGTGCACGGTGCCCGTCACGATGATCTCGTGCTGCGACGTCTTGAGCACCGGCACCGCGAGATCCACGTGCCCCGACACGCCGCGCGACGTGCGCGTCACTGGAGTATCGATCGTGACGCTCAGCTCCGCCGCATCGAAGAGCGTCACGCCGGCACGCACGCCGACCAGCACCGAGCCCGGAATCCGCCCCATTCCCTTCAGATAGTCGGAGCCCGGCAGGTCGAAGCGGTTCTCGTCCGCGCGGCCCGCGTCGTAGCTCACCGCCGCCGACACGAACGCCCCGTGCGGCAGGTCCAGCCGGTAGCCGGCCCCCTCCGTGCTGTCGACGAAGAAGCCATTGCCGAACTTCGCGGAAAACGACGGCGCAACCACGCCGCGATACTGTTTGCTGCCCTGGTAGCGCGGTGCGAACCCGCCGCCGAGCGACAACGAATACTGGTTTTCCGCGTGGGCAGCGGCGGCGAGGGTCAGGCCGGCGAGCGGCATGCAATAGCGGTAACGGCGAAGTAATGGGCGCACAATATTGAGATAAGGGTGACGAAGCCCGCAGTCTAGGTGCCACCCCGCGCCGAGACTGTCCTGAATGTGCGGCGAATCTGTGCGCAATTGTGTTCGATTGTTGGAGATTGTCGCCCCGCTGCCCCGGCGGTCCATCGGCCGGATAGAATTCGCGTGCCGCGCCGCGTACCAGTCTGCCGGGTGGGAGATGGCGCGTGCATCCCGAGGAGTCCATGAACGAAGTTCCACTCAAATACCGTGTGCTGCTGATCGAGGACGACGATCGCCTCGCGCAGCTCGTCCGCGAATACCTCGACGGCTATGAATTCGCGGTGACGGTCGTGCGGCGCGGCGATCTCGCCGTCGCGGCGGTGCGCGAGCACCAGCCGGCCCTCGTGATCCTCGACCTGATGCTGCCGAATCTCGACGGCATGGAAGTCTGCCGGCGCATCCGCGCGTTCACCAACGTCCCGGTGCTGATCCTGACCGCGCGGGCAGACGTGTACGACCAGGTCGCCGGGCTCGAGACGGGCGCCGACGACTACGTGACGAAGCCGATCGAGCCGCGCGTGCTCGTCGCCCGCGCCCGCGCGCTGTTGCGCCGCGCGCAGCCGGCCGCGGCGGAAGCACCCGCGGTCGCGCCCGACGCGCTCGTCTTCGGCGAGCTCGCCATTTCGCCGCCGAACCGCACCGTCACGTGGCGCGGCGAGCCGGTCGAGCTGAAGACCGCCGAATTCAACCTGCTGCTGATCCTCGCGCGCGCGGCCGGCACCGTGCTGAGCCGCGACGACATCCTGAAGCAGTTGCGCGGGATCGAATTCGACGGGCTCGACCGCTCGGTCGATTCCGGCATCTCGAAGCTGCGCCGCCGCTTCGAGGATGCGTCATCGGAGCCGCACAAGATCAAGACGATCTGGGGTCGCGGCTACCTGTTCAGCCCTTCTGCGTGGGACGAGTAAATGCTGCGCCCGTTGCTCCGGTTGTACCTCGTCGTGATCCTGTTCGTCGGTGCGTCGATCATCTTCATCCAGCTGTCGTTCGACCGGATCTTCTATGAACGCGGCGCGCAGGCGCAGCGTGATTCGCTGACGACCTATTCGTTCGTGCTGAACGACTACCTCGAACGCCATCCGGGCGCGCAGCGCGAGCTGGCATTGCGCGAACTCGCGCTGCATGGCCGCGAAGGGTTCGGCTTCATGTCGATGGCCGACGCGCGTGCGCAACTGAGCGGCGCGCCGTTGCGCGATCTCGATGCCGGCAGGATCGCGATCAGCTACAACGGCAAGGATTACTACATGCCGCTCGCGGACGGCTCGGTGCTGCATGCCCGCCCGATCGAGGCGCCCGACCTCGACATCCGGATCTATGCGTACATGCTGCTCGCGCTCGCGACGCTGTTCGCGGTGGTGCTGTGGATTCACTATCACTGGCGCGACATTCGCCGGCTGCAGGATGCCGCGCGCGCGTTCGGCGCCGGAATGCTGTCGACGCGCGTGAAGCTGTCGGGCAAGTCGAACATCTACGAGCTGTCGCAGCAGTTCAACGACATGGCCGCGCGCATCGAGGCGTCGATCAAGCAGCAGCGCGAAATGATGCACGGCATCTCGCATGAACTGAAAACGCCGCTCGCCCGGCTCGAATTCGGGCTCGCGTTGCTCGCCGACGCCGACGAGACGGGCCGGATGCGCGAGCGCCGCGACGCGCTGCGACGCGACGTGCGCGAACTCGACGAGCTCGTCACCGAGTTGCTGACGATCGGCCGGCTCGAACAGGGTGCGAGCGAGCTCGCGCCGATGGAAGTCGTCGTCGATGCGCTGATCGACAGCGTCGCCGGCAACGTCGCGGACGACATCGCCGATCGCGGCATCGCGCTCGACGTGTCGACGTTCGACGCGCCCGCGACCCACGTCTGCGATCCGAAGCTCGTCGCCCGCGCGCTGCTGAACCTGATTCGCAACGGCGCCCGCTATGCGTCGCGCAAGGTCGTGCTGGCCGCGACCCGCGACCCGTCCGGCGCGCTCGTGCTGAGCGTCGACGACGATGGCCCCGGCATTCCGGCCGCCGAACGCGCCCGCGTGTTCGAGCCGTTCCAGCGGCTGGATTCGAGCCGCGACCGTCAGACCGGCGGTTTCGGGCTCGGGCTCGCGATCGTGCGGCGCGTCGCGCAGGTGCACGGCGGCGACGTGCGGCTCGAGGATTCGCCGCTCGGCGGCGCGCGCTTCGTGATCACGCTGCCCGTGCGTGCGCTGCCGGACAGTCTGTTCGACGTCGCGCAGCACGTGGAAAGCACGCATGCCGATGCGCGCCGCCGCAGCGGCACGGGCACGGTCGTCCCGCTTCGATGAAAACGGCGGCGGGCGGCTACCCGCCCCCGCGTGACCGTGCCTTCGCTCAGCGCCGGCGCAACAGCGCGACGAAGAACAGGCTGCCGAACAGCGCGGTCACGATGCCGATCGGCAGGTCCTCCGGCGCCGCGAGCGTGCGCGCGGCGACATCGGCCCACACGAGCAGGATCGCGCCGGCCAGCGCGGCGACCGGCAGCAGCCGGCCGTGCTCCGCGCCGACGACGCGACGGCACAGATGCGGCGTCACGAGCCCGACGAAGCCGATCGCGCCGCTCACCGCGACCATCGCGCCCGTCGCGAACGACGCGACGACGAACACCTCGCGCCGCATCCGCGCGCTCGGCACGCCGAGCGACGCGGCGGCGACGTCGCCCGACATCAGCGCATTCAGTTCGCGTCGGCGCGCATGGAGCGCGCCGCCGGCGAGCACCGCGCATACGGCCGGCACCGGCAGCAGGTCCCAGCGCGCGAGCCCGACGCCGCCGAGCATCCAGAACAGCACCGACGACGCGGCGCGCTGGTCGCCGAGATACAGCAGCAGGTTGCCGAACGCGGCCATCATGAACGACACCGACACACCCGCGAGCAGCAGCCGGTCCGATTCGAGCCGGCCGCTCCGGTAAGCGAGCGCGACCACGCACGCGGTCGCCGCGAGCGCCCCTGCAAACGCGGCGGCCGACAGCGTGAACGGACCGAACTCCGCGCCGGCCACCACCGTCACCGCGATCGCGCCGAGCATTGCGCCCGCGCTCACGCCGAGCAGGTGCGGATCGGCCAGGCGGTTCGCGGTCGCCGCCTGCAACGCGACACCGACCGTCGCCAGCGTCGCGCCGACGAGCGCGGCCAGCAGCGCACGCGGCATCCGGATCAACCACACGATGCTGTCGTCGCCCGGCGCCGCCGCAAACGCAT
>NZ_JACFYV010000330.1:0-4895 GCF_016759955.1 Burkholderia sp. KCJ3K979 | reverse complement strand
CCCCGCGGGCAAAACCGCCGCGCTCCCGTTACCGGGGCGCGGCGGTTTTTTTTGCGCGCCTATAATCACCCGAGCGCCGCATGTGGCCATGCGGCGCCGGGCAGGCCGACGGCGCGACGGCGGCCGCCTCGAACAGAACGTACAACGACAAGGAGATCGCCGATGCATGCCGTCACGCAGTCCAGCTCCATTGCCTCGTCGCCGCGCGTGTGGCGCGCGGTGGTCGCCGCGTCGATCGGCAACGCGCTCGAGTGGTTCGATCTCGTCGTCTACGGCTTTTTCGCGGTGACGATCTCGAAGCTGTTCTTCCCGGCCGGCAACGATACCGTGTCGCTGCTGCTCACGCTCGGCACGTTCGGCGTGTCGTTCTTCATGCGCCCGCTCGGCGCGATCGTGCTCGGCGCGTATGCCGACCGCGCGGGCCGCAAGGCCGCGCTCACGCTGTCGATCCTGCTGATGATGGCCGGCACGCTGATCATCGCGGTGCTGCCGACCTACGGGACGATCGGCGTCGCCGCGCCGGTGATCCTCGTCGCCGCGCGGCTGATGCAGGGCTTCTCCGCCGGCGGCGAATTCGGCAGCGCGACCGCGTTCCTCGCCGAGCACGTGCCGGGCCGGCGCGGCTTCTTCGCGAGCTGGCAGGTCGCGAGCCAGGGGCTCACGACGCTGCTCGCCGCGGGCTTCGGCACCGTGCTGAACGCGCAGCTCACGGCCGACCAGATGGCGTCGTGGGGCTGGCGCGTGCCGTTCTTCTTCGGGTTGCTGCTCGGGCCCGTCGCGTACTACATCCGCACCAAGGTCGACGAGACGCCCGAATTCCTCGCGGCCGAAGGCACCGCGAACCCGCTGCGCGATACGTTCGCGTCGCACAAGGCGCGCCTCGTCGCGGCGATGGGCGTGGTCGTGCTCGGCACCGTCGCGACCTATCTCGTGCTGTTCATGCCGACCTACGGCGTGAAGCAGCTGGGCCTCGCGCCGTCGGCCGCGTTTGCCGCGATTCTCGTGGTCGGCGTGATCCAGATGGCGTTCGCGCCGCTCGTCGGCCACTGGTCGGATCGCTACGGCCGCGTGCGCGTGATGATCGCGCCGGCCGTCGGCATCCTCGTGCTGATTTATCCGGCGTTCGCGTATCTCGTCGCGCATCCGGGCTTCGGCACGCTGATCGCGCTGCAGGTGCTGCTCGCGTTCCTGATGACCGGCTACTTCGCGGCGCTGCCGGGGCTGTTGTCCGAGGTGTTTCCGGTGCAGACGCGCACGACCGGGATGTCGCTCGCGTATAACGTCGCGGTGACGATCTTCGGCGGCTTCGGGCCGTTCATCATCGCGTGGCTGATCCGCGAGACCGGGATGAAGACCGCGCCGAGCTTCTATCTGATGTTCGCGGCCGTGCTGAGCCTCGCGGCGCTGGTCGTGCTGCGGCGGCGGTTCGGGTTTCGGTGACTCGTGCAGCTAGCGATGGCTGCGATTCAGCCGTCGCTAGCGAGAAGCGTCTTCGCAGTCGCGCGTAGCGCTTCGAGATTGGCCGCCGTGACGCGCTTTCCGGTTCGGTTCTCCGCGGATGTGGCGTCGATGAAGCGGCGGGCCGTGGCGTATTGCGGCTCCGACAGGAGCAGGCGCTTGGCCGCGAGCGAGTTACGCGCCTCATCTTGGGCGCGATTCGCTTCAGCTCCGAGCACACGATAGTTGTTCCGGAAAATTGCTGACACCGGGTTTTGCGGCATTTTCGCCGCCAAATCGTCGAGCGACGAGAAGTCGTCATATCGCGCCTGCTTCAAGGCGAATAGCTCGGCTTGCCCCCATACTTCGACGAACGCCGTGCGTTGCTCTGCGAGACGGGCCGTCTCGCGTGCTGCGCTGACCATGTTGCGGTCGACCATCCAGGTGCCGAAGCTGCCGATAAGCGCGCCCATGATGGTCGTCACGAGTGAATACTTGAACCCCCGGAGGGCTCCGCCTGGCTGAGTACGCATTATCGGGCTGGGTCCGGATGAAGTGATTGGAGCATTCAATTTATCATCGTGGCGCCCGGTCCGGCGCGGCGGCGCGTCAGTTGCCGCCGCGCTCGCAGACTGGTTGCGCCGGCATCAGTTGCGCGGGCGCGGCGATGGTCTGCACCGGGCGGCCGGCGAGGGCATTGAGCGCCTGACGGAGCTGCCAGTCGGCCACCGTGCCGAATGCGCGCTGCGGCAGCGCCGCGCTCCTCGCCGTATCGACCTTCGCGCGCACGCGCGCTTCGCGCAGATTCTGGCGGGCCTTGCGCACCTGCGCGAACGGGTCGGGCGCCTGCCGGTCCGCATAGGGCGCGCGGGCGAGATCGACTTCCCGGTACCACAGCAGCACGCCGTCGACGTCCGCGTCGCGGCGCGGCGGCACGAGCCGGTCCGGCACGACGCCGTAACCGTCCATCGGGCACCCGTTCGGCCGCAGGTTGCGCGCGAACGTGAAATTCAGGCGCGTGCCGTCGATCAGGTCGACGCCCGTTTGCGCGAGCCCTTTCCCGTAGGTCGGCATGCCGAGCAGTGTCGCGCGGCCGAGATCCTTCAGCGCCGCCGCGGTCGCTTCGGCGGCCGACGCGCTCTGGCCGTCGACCAGCACCACGAGCGGTACGGTACGCCACCAGTCGTCGGCCTGTAGCGGCGCGAGCGGGTCCTGGCCGTGCATGACGGGCAGTTCGTAGTCGGGCCAGTTGGTCGTGTAGCGGCGGCGGTGCGTGCCGTCGCGCTCGACCGTCACCATCGCGGTGCGGTCGCGTCCCGCGAACAGCGCGGTGATGCCGATCGCCGCATTGAGCGCGCCGCCGCCGTTGATGCGCAGGTCGAGGATCATCTGCTTCACCGGCGGGCCCGCGCGGCGCGCGGCCTGCACCGCGTCGATATAGTCGCCGACCGCCGACTCCGGAAAGCTCGACAGCCGCGTGTACAGGATGTCGCCGTCGAGCCGCTTCGCGGTCGCCGGATGCGGCTTGACGATCGCGCGCACCGGCGCGAAGGTCAGCACCGCATGCTGCGGGCCGCGCTGCACCGTGAGCTTCAGCGGCACGCCCGCGTCGCCCTTCGCGAGCTTCATCAACTCGCCGCCGTCGATACCGACGACGCTCCTGTCGTTCATCGCGACGACGAGGTCGTCGGGCCGCACACCGGCCTTTTCGGCCGGCGCATCGGGAATCACGTCGATGATGTGGAGCCCGTCGGGTCGCGTCTCGAACACGATGCCGATGCCCGGCGTGCCGTCGCGTGCGCGCCGCTCGTCGTCGCGCCGTTCCTGCTCTTCCTTCGCGTTGAAGAAGCGCGCGTACGGCAGCGTCTTGATGCCTTCGTGGGTCGCGGCGTCGAGCAGCGCGCCGATGTCGACGTCGGTCAGGTGTTGCCGCTTCAGCACTTCGACGGCCGCTTTGAGTTCGCAGAGCTGCGGTTCCCAGTCGGGCGGGCAGGGCGACGGCGGTTGGGCGGCGGGCACCGAAGCGGCGGCGGGTACAACGGCAGGCAGCGAAGCGGCGGGCGGCGCGGATGCCGGTTGCGCACCGACGAGCGACGCATACGGGAACGCGGCTGCGACGGCTGCGCAGGCGGTGAGGCGACGAACGACACGCATGGGAAGCATCATCGGGACCGCACGTTCGGATGGATGGCGAGGGGTTTGCCCGGCCGGCGCGCGGCCGGCATGCGACGGGGCAGGGCGGTGACGATTGTAGCCGACACCCGCGACGGCTCGGCCGAGTCATCCGCGTGCCGTACCACGGTGAGCCGCGCATAAAAAAAAGCCGACCCAGACGGGCCGGCTTTGCTTCGATACCTAAACGGCGTGGCGCTTAAACCTGCGCGCCCGCGTTCGGATCGTCCGGATCGTGCGCGGTCTTCTTTTCCTTGACCAGGTCTTCGCGCTTGATGCCGAGCCACATCGCGAGCGAGCCCGCGACGAACACCGACGAGTAGATGCCGAACATGATGCCGACCGTCAGCGCGAGCGCGAAGTAGTGCAGCGTCGGGCCGCCGAAGAAGAACATCGACAGCACCATCATTTCCGTCGACGTGTGCGTGATGATCGTGCGCGACATCGTGGTTGTGATCGCGTGGTTGATCACTTCCTGCACGCTCATCTTGCGTTCGCGGCGGAACGTCTCGCGGATCCGGTCGAAGATGACGACCGACTCGTTGACCGAGTAGCCGAGCACCGCGAGGATCGCCGCGAGCACCGCCAGCGAGAACTCCCACTGGAAGAACGCGAAGAAGCCGAGAATGATCACGACGTCGTGCAGGTTGGCGATGATGCCCGCCACCGCGTACTTCCATTCGAAGCGGAACGACAGGTAGATCACGATGCCGATCACCACGCACGCGAGCGCGAGCAGACCGTCGGTCGCAAGTTCACGGCCGACCTGCGGGCCGACGAACTCGACGCGCTGCAGCGTGACGTCCGGGCTCTGCGCCTTCAGCGCGCCCATCACCTGGTCGCTCTGCTGCGCGGACGTGAGGCCTTCCTTCAGTTGCAGGCGGATCAGCACGTTGCGCGACGTGCCGAAGTTCTGCACCTGTGCGTCGGCGTAGCCGAGCTTGCCGAGCGTCGCGCGCACGGGTTCGAGCTCCGCGGCCTGCTGGTACTGCACCTCGATCACCGTCCCGCCGGTGAATTCGACGGACAGGTGCAGCCCGCGGTGGAACAGGAAGAACACGGCGGCGAGGAACGTGACCAGCGAGATCACGTTGAACACCAGCGCGTGCCGCATGAACGGAATGTCTTTACGGATGCGGAAAAATTCCATGGCTTCGTCTCCGGGGCCTTATTGGGTCGAGCCCGGTTTCTTCGGCGACACGCCTTGCTGCGCGCGGTTGCGCAGCTGCGGCTTGCCGGCGCGCGGCGCGTTGCCCTTCGCCGGGGCGGCGAGCTTCGCGGCGCGC